>JAFGOK010000433.1 GCA_016926535.1 Micromonosporaceae bacterium
GCCCGTAAACCCAGGGTGAATCACCGTGCGAAGCGCCGGATAAAGAAGCACCGGCAGGGCGGAGGCGAGCGCAGCGAGCCAACGCCCCGAAGGGGCGTTCCCGTCGCCGCTATCGCGGCGAACTCAGGCCGTACTCCGGTTTACCGCACATGCCGCCGAGCGGGAAGTTGACCGACGTCAGCCCTGGTCACAGCCAGTGAACCCAGGATGGATAACCGTGCGGGGTCCCGGATAAAGAAGCACCGGCAATGCGAGCGAGCCAGTGTTCCGCGTCGCTTTCGTTGAGGATGTAGCGGCCATCTTCGACGTGGACGAAACCTCGGGACTTGATCCTCACCCTGACCGCCAGACGTTCACGGTGCCGGCGGCTGGTCCCCGCGGTGACGCCGTGGCGAGGGTACGCTGATTCCCGGAAGGCCCTTGTTGATCAACGAAATGGGGCTGCGGTGAGGAATCGGCCGCTGATGAGCATTCCGGTTAGGGTCCACTCGTCGCAGGTCTGACCCATACGTCGTCGCTAGATGACCTATTCCAAGGGGTCAGTGGTCGTAGGCCACGAGTGACCGCACGACAGGCTGGCCGGTGTGCCAGTTGTGCCAGATGGCGGCGGTGAGGGCCAGGATTCGCTGGAAAACTCGGACCAGAACGCCGTTTTGGGTATGTCCGCCGTGCCGTTCGAGTCCGAGTTGTCCCTTGAAGGTCTGATTTACGGATTCGATAATCTGTCGAACGGCGTGGAACAGGACGTGATGACGCGCCGATTCGTCACAGTATGACGCGTGCAAAGCGGATAGGTTTGTCCCGTGGATCAGGCCCACGATGCCCGGCGGATCGCCGGGTTCGAGGCGAACCTCAGAGCCGATGCCAAGGGGTTGGCCACCGGCGATATCCGAGATTATTTGTCGGAAATCGATGACATGGAGATCTTGCGGGGCCTGGCAGTTGGGTCACGGATCGAATCAGTGACGAGTCGGCCGTTTGGCAGTCTCGGTCACTAGGCGCGGAGTCGATCTTGAGAGGCTGCGGCCAGCCGCCCGCACGGCCGACGTGAGTCTGTCCAGGTGGGTGCAGTGCTCGATCACTTGCCGGTCGAGACTCGTCAGTGAACCGTAGCCGTCGGAAAACGCCCTCTCCAGAGCAGGATTGCCAGTCCAGACTCGGGTGGCGAGACGTACGAAATCACGAGCAGCAAGGTCGTAGCGGGTATGTTCGAAGTCGATCACTGCGACGTCGCCAGTCGGTTGGATGAGCAGGTTGCGTGGGGTGTAGTCGAGATGACAGGGGACGGCGGGGATCGGCGGGAGCTGAGTCAAGGCGCGCAGGTGGGCTCGGATCTCGGTGCGGCGGGGTGCGGGCAGGAGGTCTTGGGCGAGGGCGAGCCAGTGTTCGCCGCGTTCGGCCAGCCACGCGGTCATGTCCGGCTCCCAGCGTGGCGGTGCGGCACCGTGGAGGCGCTGGAGGAGTTTGCCAGCTTGCCGGTAGATGTCGGCTTCGCGAGCCGGACTGAGTGACGCTGACGCTTCGGCGAGGGGTTGCCCTGGTAGGGCGGTGATGATGATTGCGGCTGGATTGTCGTTGATGGCGACGAGTTGCGGTGCGTGGTCGCCGAGGGCCGCTGTCCAGTGGTGGTAGGCGTCGACTTCCTGCTGGTGCCGGTCAGGATTGCGGTGGAGTTTGACGATGACCTCGCCAACCGTAGCCGTTGCGCGGAGTGCGGCGGTGCCGTTGTGGCCGGCGTGCAGCGTGATGGGTTCGGCGTGGGGGTCGACCAGGCTGCGGCAGAGGTCGAGCAGTAACGCGGCGGCCCTGGCGTTCATGCGGGAAGGTCTGCGAGGTGGCTGGTGTCGTTGTGGGCGGCGAGCATCCAGACATGCCGGTCGAAGCGGTTGACGTGCTGTTGCCAGTGGGTGATTCCGGTGTGGTCGGTGACGAGGCCGATCCCGGTCCGGACCGTGGCCGGTAGGTGGAGGAGCAGAATATGGGCGGCTTCGATGGTTTCGCCGTGGGCGACGATGAGGATGCGTTGCCCGGCGTGGCGGTCGAGGATCGCCTGGAGTGCCGTGGTGGCCCTGTCGAGGTACTGGTTCCAGGTTTCCGCGCCGGGGGCGTAGGGCTGGTCGGGGTCATGCTGGGGTGGTCCACCGAACGCGGTCTTGATGTGGTGCCATGGGCGGCCGTCGGCCTCGCCATGATCGGGGCCGCGAAGGTCGTGGTCGATGGTGGCGGCCAGGGGCAGGTCCGCACCGATGATCTTGGCGGTCTCGCGAACGCGGCGGCGGGGCGTGGTGTACCAGACGTCGAACGGCCGTCGCTGGTGCTCGGCTGCGAGTCGGGCTGCGAGTCGGGCGGCCTGCTGGCGTCCACGGGAGCTCAGCCCGGTGCAGCCGTGCTCGCCACCGGCGATGCCGGTGGTGTTGCAGATGGCCTCGCCGTGGCGAGCGAGGACGAGTTCGGTGGTGACGGCCACGACGTGGGGTTCCCTTCGACGGATGCGGGTTCAGGCCAGGGTCGGACGGTTGGCCAGGGGTGCTGGTACCCGTGGTGGTGCAGGTACCGGGCGGTGAGCCGGTGGTGGATTTCGGTGTACGCGGCGAGCTGATCGGCGGTACAGGCGCTGGTGAGGCCGCCGGTGGTTTCCACGTTGGCGGCGTAGGCGCGACGGGCGGCATCGATCTCCCCGACGGGGATACGACCGTGGGTCATGGCGGTGGAGACGACAAGCTTGGCGAGGTCGTAGCCGAACGGGGCGAGGGTGAGGTCGTCGAAGTCAACCATGGCGGGTCCGCTGTCGGTGATCAGGACGTTGCGGAGGTTGGTGTCTTTGTACAGGGCCACGGGCAGGCCGGTGACGTCGATACCGAGCTCGTCGAGGACGGCGTGCCGGCCGGTGTGGAAGTCGGCGATGGTCAGGCCATCGGCGGTAAACGGCTGGTCGAGACGGGCTCCCCGCAGGTGCCGCGCGTAGGCGGTGCCGTGCAGCCGGCCGAGAGTCGCGGCGACCGCTTCGAGATCGCCGGGTTCGGTGTGCCTGCCGGGCAGGTGTTCCAGGACCAGCAGGGTTGGAGCGCCGGGGTGGGCATGCGGGAGGCGGACGCCACTGCCGAGCCGGGCCAGCCAGGCCAGGTGGGCGCGGGCTGCCAGCCCTCGGGCCGGGTCGGTGTAGCGCTTGACGTACGTAGCCGGGTTCACGCGGGTGCCGCCGCGACCAGGTATGTGACGGTCGATGCGGTCTCCACCGGGCCGTCGGGCAGGTGCCTGCGGAGTTGGGACGCCAGCATCGCCGGGTCGGCGGTCACCTGCGGCGGAAGGCGGTACTTGGGGCAGGTCGCCGCGTATTCGGCCAGATGCCCCAGATCGGCGAATCGGAAGGTGTGCCATTGGTCGAGGCGGCGGCGGATCATCAAGCCAGCCGCTGCGACCACGTCGGCCGCGTTGTCGGTGTGGAAGCTCTGGTACAGGCTGGGCCGGTGGGTGGCGTCGGGATCGAGCCCGCTGGCGGCAATGACGGCGTCGAGGTCGTGGTAGCTGTCGGCGGATTTCGTGGTGGCGATGAGCTGTCCGCCCGGCCGCAGGCACCGCGCGATCTCCGCGACCACCACGGCGGGCTCGGGCGCGTGGTAGAGGCAGAAGCTGGCTACGGCGAGGTCGAATGCTCCGGTTGGCAGGGGCAGATGGTGAAAGTCCGCGACCGGGAGCAGGCCGGCCCGGCGGTGCTCGGCCACCAGGCGGGCCTGCACCACGGCGAGCAGGCCCGGTGACCGATCCACGCCGAGGACCGCAGCGGCCGGGTACCGGTGGGCCAGGGCGACGGTGGTGGTGCCGCGTCCGCAGCCGACGTCGAGGATCCAGGCTGGGTTGGGGGTGCTGGCTGTGGCGAGGGTGGTGATGGTGGTAGTGGCGTCGGCGCCGGTGGTCTTGGCCCGGTGCAGGGCGCCGGTGCGCTGGCCGAGTCGGCGTGGGGTGGCGTACAAGCTGGCGGTGACGTCCGGGTCGAGGAACGGCGTGGTGGACAAGTCGTGCCTCCCGGGGGTCGGGGTCAGACGGCGCTGCCGTTGCCCACCTGGTGTAGGAACCGGGTGACCTGGCGCCGGCTGGTCAGCCGCACGAAATTGGCCTGTTGGGCGTGCTCGGCGATCAGGGCGTCGACTGTGGGGCGCATGGTGCGCCGGTACCCGAGGATGTATGTGATGAAGGACCAGCGGATGCGGTCGTAGACGCCGTCCGCGTGCTGGCCGCCCCGGTAACGCCACCGGCGCTGCGTGATGCCCCACAGACAGGTCCGCGCGGGCAGGTCGAGGAAGACCACCGTGTCGGCGCGCGCTAGGCGGATTGGCATGGTTGCGGCGTAGTTGCCCTCGATGATCCACCGATCGGCGGCGACCAGGTTGCGCTGTAGCTCGCCGAACTTCTCCATCGGGGTGGGGTTCCAACCATCGTCGTAGTACAGCGCGTCGAGGTTGGTCACGTCGATGCCCAGCCGGTTGCCAAGGCCGCGCGCGAGGACGGTCTTGCCGGAGCCGCCGCAGCCGATGATGGCGATTCGGTCCATACCTGCGGACGGTAGTCCCGTGCCCCCGTTGGCCTGGTGGCGGCTGGCCGGTCACCGGGCGGCCCGCTGAGGGTGAACCTGGGGTACCGCGCCGGTGAGGACGTCCTCGATCGTGTCGAGCTGCCGGGACAGGCGGAACAGGTTCAGCCGTTGCAGGCAGGCCGTCAGGAGCCGCTGGTGGACCGGGCTGCCCGCCAGGCCGGTGAGGTGGTCGAGGGTGCGGCGGGCGTCGGTACCGTCGCTGATGTGCAGGTCGGTGGGGGTGAACCGGGCGGCGTCGCGGATGGTGGTCGGGGTGAGCGGGAGGCAGCCGGCCAGGACCGCCTCGAACAGCCGTTGCGTCATGTGCCCGACCTGGGCGTACCGGTCGGGCAGCAGCAGGATCGTCGCCACGCTGCGGTGGTACAGCGCGGCGACGGCGGGGAACGCCACCCGGCCGATGAAGTTGACCTGCGGCCAGCGCCGGGTGTTGGGCCACTTGCCGGCCACGACGTGCGTGATGTGACCGGCGGGTGGGGCGAAGTACCGGTCGAAGGCGTCGTCGCGGTCGTACTGGTTGCCGACGTAGGCCAGGGGCAGGTCCCGGGGCAGTGCGGCGAGCGTGGCGGGGTCGGCGGTGTCCAGGGCGACATCGGCGACGGGGAAGAGCAGCGACACCGCCCCTGGGCTGGGGTGCAGGGCAGGTTCGGCCACCGTGATGTTGGCGATCTGGCGCCGGGGGTCATCGGGGGCGAGTTGGCGGTCTTTGTCCCACAGCAGGGTCGGAATCCCATGGGCGGTGTAGTGATCGAGAAGCTGGCGCTGGCGGTGCAGGTCGCAGGTGTGGCCGGGACTCCCGCACGTGCTGGTGTTGCGGCCAGCGATGGGCCAGCGCCATTCGAGCATCAGCGCATCCACGTCCGGCAGCCCAGGATCCCACCGGTAGCTGCCGGTCAGATCGTTGCCGGCTTCAACGAGATCCCGGTTGGCTTGTAGGAACACGATCTCGTGGCCGCGGGTGCGCAAACCGTCGACGAGGGGACGGCGGTGGCTGCGCCCGCCGTCGGGGGTGTCGGCGACACCATTGCCGAGAAACCCCCAGCAGCTGTACCCGATCAGCATTTCGTGATCCACCATCCTTCCAGCAGGAGCGCGTCCAGGCCGCTGCCGGTGAGGCAGTCCAGGGCCATGTCCGGGGTGCCGCAGATCGGCTTGCCTTTGACGTTGAGCGAGGTGTTGATCAGTATGGGGTGGCCGGTGAGCGCACCGAACTCGGCCAGGACCTCGGCAAGGAACGGGTTGGCTTGGTCGGTGACGGTCTGGACCCGGGCGGTGCCGTTGGTGTGCACCACCGCCGGCAGGTGACGGCGGGTCAGGTCGGTCACGCCCGAGGCGATCGACATGAACGGTGCCGGCTGCGGCAGCGTGAAGTACGCATCGGCGGCTGCCGCTGGTACGACCGGAGCGAATGGCCGGAACCGCTCCCGGTACTTCACGGTCGCGTTGAGCCGGTCGACCACGTCCGCACGCAACGGTGAGGCGAGGATCGACCGGTTGCCCAACGCGCGGGGCCCGGCCTCCAACCGCCCCTGGAACAACCCCACCGTCTGGCCCTCGGCGAGGTGTACAGCGAGGTGCTTGACCGGGTCGGCGGGCCGGACGGCGACCAAGCCGGGCCGTGGGCACTCGGGCAGGTCCAACCCAGCGAAGGCCGGGCCGAGATAGCAGGCGCCCGCTACCCCATCGGGCAGCCGCCCGCCGGCGCCGAGGCTCGCCGTGATCGCGGCGCCGATCGCGGCGCCGGAGTCCCCGGGCGCCGGGGGGACGTGGACCTCGTCGAACAGCCCGGCCTCCACGATGGCGCCGACGGCCACGCAGTTGGCCGCAACCCCACCGCCGAGGCACAACAGCCGCGAGCCGGTGACCTCCCGGGCGCGGCGGGCCAGATGAACCATGACCTGCTCGGTCCGTTCCTGCAGCGCCGCCGCCAGGTCGGCATGCACGGCGGTGATCTCGTCGTCGGGGTGGCGGGACGGGCAGGTGGCCGCGACGAACGCCTCGCTGACCCTGGGGTAGCCGCTGGTCATGACGCGTAGCGGGAACCAGGCCGGGTCGAGGGCGAACCCGTGCTCGGTCAGCGGAATCGCCTGCCGCAGCAGTGACCGGAACCGGGCCGGGTCGCCGAGCGCGGCGAGCGCCATGACGGTGCCCTCCTCATCGCCGCGCCGCCAGCCCAGTTGCTCGGTGACCGCGCCGTAGGCGTACCCGAGCGACGCCGGGTCAAGGAGGTCTTCGACGATGCGATACCGGCAACCGCCCCCGTCGGACCGACGGATGCCGGTGCCGATCGTGGTGGTTTGCACCTCGCCGAGACTGTCGACGATCAGCACTGCGGCAGCGTCGAAGTGGCTGGAGGCGAACGAGTACAGCCCGTGCGCCCGGTGATGCAGCACTGGCATCACCTTCGCTCGGGGGAACCTGGTGGCCAGGGCGGTCATCCGCTGCCGGTGTCGGTCGTGGACTTTACGGAAGCTGTCCGCCCTCGGCTGTGCCCGGTCCTGGGTCGCCGGCAGCCGCGCGTACAACTCCGTCGTGGCGGAGGCGTCGAGGTACCGGTGGCCGTCGAAGTTGTACGCCACCGTCCCCACCGCGTCCGCGTCGAGACCGGCCGTCGCCAGCAGCCAGCCCACCGCCTGCTGCGGGTACGCCGAGGTGTGCTTGACCCCGGTCAGTCGTTCCTCTTCGACGAACCCTACGAGACGGTCGTCGACCAGCAGCGCGGCAGCTGAGTCGTGGGTGTATGAGCACAGGCCCAGGACCACCCGAGGCCGGCTCATCGTCGCTCACCCGCCGTCGACCCCGTCGGAGCCGGGGCGGACAGGTGGTCGTACCAGCGCCCCAACGCCTGGCCCAGCACACCTCCGATGGCGCGCGCGGCAGCGCGGGCGGCGGGCCGGTCCCCGCCAGCCCAGGCCCGGTAGCTTGCGAGGGTCGCCGCCATGTCCCGCCACGCCAGGCCGGTGCCCTCCGGCGGGATCCCGGCAACCAGGGCCGTGAGGAACTCGGTCAGCCCGTCGGCGGCCACCGTCACCGGGGGCCACGCCGGAGACGGCAGCGGCCAGTCGGTGGCCAATTGCGCGGCGGCTGCCTCGTGTTGGGCGTACAGGTGCAGCGAGTCGACATGGTGGTGGTAGCTTCCCAACTCGACCCCGAGCCAGCCCGCCAGCAACTCCTGCACCAGCGTGGCGGTGAACAGGTCGTAGGGCAGACCCAGCCACGCATCGTTGCTCCGCATCGTGGTGTGCATCGACAGCCGACCCTCGCGAAGGAAGAACCGATAGCTCAAGGTGCACGGCACATCCCGATGTCCCCGCGTGTCCACCATCGGGTCGTACAGCTGAATGATCGCCTGCCGGCTGTCCGGATCCTGCTGCAACAGGCGTCGCACGTGGTCGAGCTGGTCGACACTGCCACGCCAGCGACGCATCCGTGGGCCGTACGCCCCCCGCAACCGGCCTCGGTCGGCGTACCGCTGAAGATTCCGGTTGTAGGTGAAGATCCACGGGTCGTCGGAGCCAGACAGGATCCACAACGCCTCGGCCACCGCAAACGCCGGGTTGAGTACCCGCACCGGCGGCAGGTCGACCAACCGCCGACGCGGATCGTTCAGGCACAGGTGCGCACCAAGCACCTCGACGGTCGTCATGCCCCGAGGAGCGGTGCGCCGCCCCTGGGCGAGGATCTCCCGGCACACGGCCGTGTACAGGTCGTTGGCCGATTCGCTGGTCACGACGAGCACGCCGCCACCTCCTGACCGACTGGCGCGGACGGCCTGACATAGGCGCCCAGCAACCCCGGTGGCAGCCACCGTAGCCACTCGGTATGACGGGCCATCCCGGTGCGCAGGTCCACCGACGGCCGATAGCCCAGCACCGTCCGGGCCGTCGTGAGGTCGGCTGCGGTAGCCGGCACGTCCCCGGCCTGAACCGCGACCTGCGTCACCGGCACCCGAGTTCGCGTCACATCCTCCGCCGTCGCGATCACCGCACACATGTCGACGCTGCACCCGCCGCCGATGTTGATCACCGTCGCGTTCGCCGTCGCCCCGGCCGCTGCGATCGTGGCCGCCACGACGTCGTCGATGTAGGTGAACTCGCGCCGCTGCGAGCCGTCGCCGAACAGCACGTACGGCGAACCGGTGAGCGCGGAGGCGAGTATCCGCCCGATCGCCATGTCCGGACGCTGGCGCGGCCCGTACACCGTGAAATACCGCAACGCGATCGTCCGCAATGACGCACCCGGTCGCAGCGCGTGGGCCAGACACAGCTGCTCGCCGGCCAGCTTCGTCACCCCGTACGGGGACAACGGCCGGGTCGGATCGCACTCCCGGCTCGGCCCACCAGCGGGTCCGTACACACTCGACGACGAGGCGTAGACCAGTCGTGGCACACCGGTCCGCTCGCAGGCGGTCAGGAGCCGTTGGGTCGCCAACACGTTCGCCGTCAAGTACTCGTCGAAGCCGCTTCCCCACGAGGCCCGGACGCCGGGCACCGCCGCGAGGTGAAACACACATCCGGCACCGTCGAGGATCTGGGCGAGGTCACCAGACAGCAAATCTGCTTCGATCAACGTGAACCGGCTGTGGTCCATGGCCGCCTGCATATTGACACGGGCGAACGGATCGACTTGAGGTTGGCGGCGGTCGATCCCGATGACGTGGTGCCCGAGGTTGAGGAGACGGTCGACCACGTGCGAGCCGATGAAGCCGGCTGCACCGGTGACCACGATGGGTGACGATGTCACCGTACTACGTTTGATCATGGGGAAGCTCCCTTGCTGGCTGCGAAGTGAAGGCCGGTATGTGGCGTCCCTGGACTGTGTGCCGGAGCGGGCGCGCGCAGGGGTGAGCAGTGCGGTCACGGTGGTGCCGCCGCTGCGATTGGGGTGGGCTTCCTGGCCACGCCGACAAGGAATCCGGCGATGAAGGGACTGTCTGCGATGGTCTGACCTGTCTGCGAGTCGTCGATGTCCGGCCGCCACTCGGCGACCGGTACCAGGCCGGCATCCGAACCCCCCGCCGTTGATGGCGCAAGGTCAAGCCCCTGGAACAAGGCGAGCACTTCGTCCGGTCGGCGCAACTGCAGCGGCGTTGGGGTGCGCTGGTAGAGCCGTTCGACCTCGATCGTCTGTGCCGTCGTGCGGATCGGGGTGGCATGCGAGACCACCAGGACGCTGCCAGGGCTCATGATTCTTCGGAATGGGGCCAGCACGAGATCGACGTCTCCCGGGATGAAGTGCAGGACCGCCACACACAGCACAGCCACGGGCTGAGCGAAGTCGATCAATCGTCTGGTCACCTGATCCCGAAGGACCAGATCGGGAAAGCAAATGTCCGCTTCCACCACGTCAACGTTTGGATTGTCGTGGAGCAGCGTCCGGGCATGCGCAATCGTGACGGGCTCGACGTCGACGTAGACCGTACGGCTTTCCGGATCGAACTCCTGGGCCACTTCGTGAGCGCAGCCAACCGTTGGAATGCCAGAGCCGAGATCGATGAATTGTCGAACGCCCTCGTCGAGTGAGTACCGGACCGCGCGACGGAGGAACGCCCGATTGGCGCGCGCTGCCACACCGACATCCGGGGCCACCGCGAGCACGGCGTCGGCGGCCTGCCGGTCGGCTGCGAAGTTGTGGCTACCGCCGAGCAGGTAGTCGTACATACGGGCAGCATTCGGCCGGTCCAGACCAAGATCTGCGAATGGCCAGCTTGCCGGTTGTGCGGGCACCTCGTACCTCATTCCATCCACGTCAGCCGGGCGTCGTGCGCGTTCCGGACGCAAGGCCCGGGGTCACGCGCGACCGTTGCGACGGCAGCCCCGGCCACGCCCACGGATGCCGGCCCACCGCCACGCATCGGTTCACAGCGACGGCGGGTAGACGTCTCGGTCGCCGGACCGGTTGGACAGCAGCCCGACTCCTGCCCAGCCTGGACCGTTGTCCTCGTGGCAGGGATGCGGTGATGTACGAGTTCTGTCCTAATTACGGCTCGCACCCGTTGATGACGGCGACTACCCTGCCCTCAGCGAGTGGCGACAGCGCGTACGCAACCCGAGGGATAGTCGAGTGACGACCGTGCGGCATTGGACCGGCCACGAGGCGCAGATCTTGCGACAGGCCAGGCGGATGAGCGTCCGCAGGTTCGCCGCGCACCTGGGAGTCAACCCCGCTGCCGTGTCCAACTGGGAACGACGAGGCGCCGAATCCCGGCTACGCTACGAGACCCAGGAGATGCTGGACACGGACCTCGCCATGGCACCGGCTGAGGTACGGGAGCGCTTCGACCAAGGGCTGGCGGAGGAGACGACCACGACCGCCAATGAACGTCGATCTCCACGTGGTGGCCAGGAGCCCCGGGGTCAGGTCGCTGTACCCACAACCAGTCTGGGTGATCGGTCGCGCACTCGGACCACTGCGATCGTGGCCGCACTCCGAGCGGGTGACCGGCCCCACCTTCGCTATACGCCACCCGTCGACGTCGCCCAACTGACAGGAGGCTTCCTCGCATCGCCCGCACGCGTATTCCTCGTACAAGGGCCGCCTGGTTGCGGAAAGACGAGCCTGGTCTTCCACGTCGCGGAGACTGTCTGTGCGGCCGACTTCCAGCTGCTGACTGCTGATCACTGGCTCGACGGTGGGGCCGACCTCGCGACGGAGGTACTCCGGTACGGCTCCACGGCTGTCGGCTCCGATGCTCTGCTGACCCTGGAGCGAGAAGGATCGGCGTTGACCCGCCCGCTCGTCGTCATCATCGACAGCCCTCGGCAACGGTCGGTCGCGGAGCAGTTGTGTCGAGACCTGGATGCCATCCTCCGCCAGGTGCTCACCGATCAACTCCGGTTCATCATGGTCTTCCGAGCACCGGTAGGGATCGAACTGGCACGGTTTCCCGTACTGGCGGCAGCGGTGATGCCGTCGCACCCCGGAACCTGGCCATCGCTCGAACTGGACCGGTGGGACCTCGCCACCGCTCGCGAGGTTTGGCAGCGAAGTCGCACCCCTGACGAGCCGCCGTTCGACGCGCTGCCAGCGCAGATCAAGGCACTCGCACGCCTGCCGCTCTACATGCACCTCGCCAAGGTCGCCGGGTCCATCCAGCAGGTTGGTCAATCGAACTCGTACCGACTCGTGGAATTCTGCGTTCGGACCATCATCGAGGCGGCCGGTTGGGACGTCGCCGAAACCTCGCAGCAGCTGAGCGACCTTTCCCGTCGTGAGATGGCCGGGATGTTCACCGAGGCCGTGCCGGAGGCTCTGACCGCAGTATCGAGGTCGACACCGGTACACGACCTGACACCGCTACCAGGATCGCCCCTGCTCCGTCACACGTCGGCAGGGCAGACAACCTTCGAACACGACGTGGTTCGCGAGTACTTCTTCGCGGCGTGGCTTGCGCGGTCCATCGAGGCGCGCGGGCGGTCGACACAGACCATCGAGGCCATCAATTACTTGGCCGACCGGACCGCCATGTCCGCAGACCTGTACGGAACCTTCGAGTTCCTGCTGCAGCACCTCGACGCGTATGCTCCGGAACTCCTTGCCACCGTCGCGCAATCACCGACGATCAGCATTACCGCAGCGTTGCCCCTCATCCTTGGCCTCGCTGGTGAGAATGCCGCCTTTGCCAGCCGGGACGTATTGCAGGTGTGCGCATCACGGTGCCTGCATGACAATGGCCTCGCTCTGGCACGGGCACTGCTTCGACACGACACGATGCCCAACGCGCTGGGATCGGAGTATCCCCGGTGGCTCCTGCGTGTCCTGCGACGGTTCGGCGCTTCGGTTTGGTCCGAGATCATCTCATGCGTCGAGACCCAGCTACCCGAGCCGGCCGTACGCCAGTTCGTCACTCTGGCGAATCTCGACGCCGTCGAAGACGCGGTGTTCTTCGCTCGGCATTTCTACGCCTTCTTCGGTGACGACGCCGAGAGCAGGGACAGGATCAATACCCTCCTGAGCCACCCGGACTGGCGGGTCCGCGCGGCGGTGGCGGACGGAATCCGGCAGGGTCAGACCACCAACCGGCAGGTCATCGCCGTACTCGTGGCGCCCCTGACGCACGATCGCGATTACAAGGTCCGCGCGGCTGTGGCAAGCGCCACCGGACACCTGGCCACCCTTGTCGCGAGGCACCATCTCGAAACGCTCCTGGCCGACCCGAGCTGGCATGTTCGGGAACGGCTCCTGGCCGCCCTCGCGGCGCGATCCAGCCTGACCGACGAGGTCGCTGAACTCCTCGTCGGCGATGAACAGCACTGGCAGGGAAGCCCGAGCAACGTACGCGTGGCGGTGCAGCGCCTGCTGCTCAGCACCGGACGCGGCCGGCTATCCGACGACGAGTCTCACGGCCGTGCACTGTTCGGGCTGCTCCGAGAGATCCGATCGGACGCATTGCACCCGGCGGCTGACATCCGGCAGCAGTTGGCCGCAGCGGGGTTGGACCATCCCAATTGGTTCGTACAACGGGAAGCCGCCGCCGTTGCGACCGCACCGAACTCGCGCATCCTCGACATTCGGACGAAGAAAGAGGCGTTCCGGCGTCTCCGGGACCGGCGGTCCGTGCAGATCGCCCTGGACACGCAGGACGTGCAGCGGGCGATCGCGGTGGCCACGGCCGCAGCCAGGGCAGGCGCCCAGTTCATCGAGGTCGGCGACCCGCTCATCAAGACCGTTGGCGTCAACGCCATCGCCCGGATCAAGCGCGCGGTTCCGGACCGTGCGGTCGTGGCCGAGATGATGTCGGCCGACTGGGGCCGAGATCAGGTAGTTCTCGCTGCGGAGGCCGGCGCTGACGTTGTCCTCCTGATCGGCCCAGCCAGTCTCGCCAGTGTGTCGGCGGCCGTTGACGCCAGCAAGAAACTGGCGGTGCCCCTTGTCATCGACGTGCCGGAGGGTCGACTCGCGCAGGGCTGGGTCCAAGACATGGAGCGCGCGGGTGTGGACGGCTTCGCCATCACGACGAACATCGATCTCGGTGTCGCAGGGTTCCACCCGCTCGATCAGGTTCAGCTCCTTCGCTCGTGGACGAAGTTGCCGATCGCCGCATCTGGCGGCTTCGAACCCATGGATCCCGAGGCCAAGCGGCGACATTCGTGGGACATCCTCATCGTTGGTCGAGGCATCACTGACGCCGTGGACCCAGCGGCGGCAGCACATGACTTGATCACTTTCATCGCACCCGACGGACAGGGACTACCACAATGAAGATCACGCGCCTTTCTCCGCAACTCATTCCCGGCGTCGAACGACTCATCGGGATGGGCGCACCGTATCTTCGCCTACGCGGATCTTCCGACTACTGGTTGTATTCGCAGCTGTTCTCGTCAACATGTCCGGTCGCGCTGGACGATGGCCAGGTCCTTGGCGTCGTGATCGCGTTTCGCAGCCAGGACGATCCAGACGACGTCTACATCCAGGACGTGGTGACGCACCCTGACCACCGCCGACGTGGGCTGACCCGCCGATTGTTGGGCTCCGTTCGACACCAGGCCGAAGAGTGGGCCTGTCGTCGCCTGTATCTGACATCCGAGCCGGAGAACACCGCAGCTCACGCCGCCTGGCTTGCCATCGGCTTCACAAACATGCCTGGTGACCGAGTCGATCACGGTGTGTCCGTGATTGAGAACTACAAGGGCCCTGGGATGGACCGCGCGGTCTACGAGTGGCTCATCAGATGAGCCTGCTGCATCGTGGCGTTCGTGCTGGTCATGCCTTGGTTTGACAGAGAGGCTTGATCGGCTTTTACGGTACCGTAACCAACGGAAGCATCGATGAAACGGTCTCAACCGGTTGTTTGTTCGCACATCGATGCTTCCTCCACATCTGGGCCCTGATCCATGAGCGACACGCACGCCCCAGCCATACGCGTCACGATCCAAACTGGACCAGACGATCTCCATCAGAACCGCGAAACTTCAGTACGGCAACGTCACGATGAAACGGGCTCATTGCGTTACGGAAGGTCACTGTTGGGGTGTCGTGAGGGGGTGAGGTGGGGGAGTTGTCGGGCATCCGGCTGGAGGCCGCAGTCCCTGCTGCCTTCTCGTGGCGATCCAGGCGTTCATGCGGAGCGCGTATTCACTGCTCAATTCTTCTGGTGTGGTCGTCTGCGTCGTGATGACCCATCTGCTGTCGACAGCGGCGATGAGCAGGCGTTCGCTGGCGAAACGGAACAGGATTCCGTGGAGGTCGGGAAGGTAGCCGCGGCGCAGGGTGGCAGCGTCCGTCAGGTGCCGCCCGACGCACTCGCAGGCCTCGGAGCCTGCCGGCGGGGGAGTGGTCCCTGCAGTCGTCACGGTGTCACCGTCGACGGGCGCGGGCAGCAGGGTGAACTCACCGTGACAGCCGCAGGCGGTGACCGCATGCCCGCCGTCGAATGCCAGTCGGAGATCGGGCATGTCGGGGAAGGTCAGTCGCTCACCGCGGACCGGCCGGTGCGGCGTCGTCTGGATTCCCGCCAGACGGCGGCCGAGGAGATCGTGCAGTACCTGCACGATGGTCGGCGCCGCGTCTGGCGCCGCGACTTCGGTGACGGCCAGGCCAAGCTGTTGCAGTACGCCGAAGAACAGGTCCTCGGCGAAGGGCCCCTGGGCGTCGAAGGCTTTTGTCACCTCACCGAGCGTGGCGGGTTGCAGGCCTGCTTCCTTCGCCCAGGACATCGCCCGTTCGGTAACGGTGCCCGCCTGTCCGGGTATCTGCTGGAGCAGGCGTGCTCTGACGGCGCTGACCTCCTGTTCGTAGTCCGGGTCACGCCAGTGGTCGCCCAGGTAGGTGCCGTCGGCGTCGAACGGGCTCGGCGGCGCCACCAGGTGGCCGAGTGCTTTGTCGAGTTGCAGCCACGCCTGCCAGGTCGGTGTGTGCACGCCCAGTCCGGTCAGGCAGGCGGCGTCGCTGTCGAGCACGTCGGCGACCAGTACCGGTGCCGCTGTCGCATCGCGGACCGAGGCGATGAAGTCCACCGGAAGGCCGTCGAGAGTGGTGAAGACGCGAGTCACCTGCCACCGGCTGGTGCCGCTGTCGTGGCACAGCCGCGCGTCGTCCAGTTGCCTGACCTCCGGCAGTAGCTCCCACAGCAACGACTCGCTGCGGTGTACCACGAGCGTTCCCCAGAATCCCATGACGCCGATCATGCCAGTCGATGCCGACATTGTGGACGCCACCCGACCAGGACGGATATTCCCTCTGCCGCCTCAAGGCGGCACACACCACGACGCAGGGCCGCCGCCACCGACGAATCCACCGAGCCGAGAGTGCGAAGTAAACGGCTCTGACAAGATCTTCGTGGTCGGTGATCGAGTTGCCGTGCCTGGGACGTGCCGCTGCCCAGTTGGACAGGATTCGGCGGCGGAGTGGGAAGCCGGCACGGCCGTAGGTCTGGGTTGTGGTCGGGGTCGACGATCCACTGGCGGATGGTCTTTCTCCTCATGAGGTCACTCCCAGCGCGAAGCGGGTGCGCTGGCGGAACCCCGAGGGCGGCGTCAACCCGCAACCGGTGCTGGTCCCGTGGCCGGTTCGGCTTGGCGGAGGTCGAGTTCGACCTGTTGGGCGCCGTCGACCCCGGCGAAGATGAGGTATCCCCGGTGGACGGGGCGTTTGGCCGCGGTCTCCACCGCCCTGGCGTAGGCGGACAGTTGTGGCCGGTAGCGGGCGGCCTTCGACGCTCGCTCAGCATCGGTCGTGGCGCGGTCGGTCCTGTAGTCGACCACGACCAGATCCCCGTCACTGGTTTCCACCAGGAGATCGATGGAGCCCTCGACGAAGCGTTCCCCCTCGGGGACGACGACGGGGACTTCCCGCCAGTACCGGCCGGTGGTTATCGCGTCGATGACGATGGGGGTGTTCAGGACCCCCTGCGCGCGGGCGGCGGCCTGGGGGGTCAACTGCGGGACGCCGAACTCGGCCGCGACGAGCGCGGCCAGGGATTCGATCGCGTCGGTGGCGGCTTCGGCCAAGTCGAGGCGTTCCAGGATCCGATGGACCGCCGAGCCGAGGCTCGCGCCGGCACTCGCGGTGGCTGCCCCGTCTGGGGTCTGCGCCTCGTCTCGGGTCGGGGTGGCTGTCGCAGAGGTTCGGCGGGCGATGTCGGTGGGCGTGGTGCTGGTCCTGGCGTGGATCTCATCGAGGAGCCGGGTCCGATCGGCCAGGAACGCGTCGCGGTCGGCGATGCGGTCTGCAATGCGGTCGGCGATGCTGGCCGCGGGCGCGCGGTCCTCGGACGGTGGCTGTTGCGGCTGTGGCTGGTCCGACTGGTCGGTGTCCACGGTGGTAGGTGGGGCACTGGACACGGCGACGAGATCGGTGCGGTCGGCCAGCAGCTCCCACAGGTGCTGGGCGTGCGAGGCGTTCTCGCTCGTGACTGTCTTGTGGTAGCAGCTGATTACCAGGTGGTCGCAGGCTCGGGTCATCGCGACGTACAGCAGCCGGAGCGCTTCGGCGTTGGCTGCGGCCTGGTCGAGGGGAAGCCGTTCGGCGAACCCGTCGGTGGCCACGGCTTTGGCCAGTCGTACCTCGGGGCCGTCCCCACCCCACAAGGCGGCTGAGCTTCGGCGTCGACCGGATCCCAATCCGGCGAGTACGGTGATCGGGAACTCCAGGCCCTTGGAGCCGTGGACGGTGAGGATTCGCACGGCGTCGTCGTCCGGTTCTGGGACAACGGTTTCGATCGTGTCGGCGTCAGACGCGATCTGGTCGAGGGCCCAGGCCACGAACCCGGTCAGCCCGGACCCGCCAGCGTCGCAGAACGCCCTGGCCTGGTCGACGACGAACCGCAGCCGCCGCCACCGGTCACGGGGCCGGCGCAGATCGGCGGTGAGTTCGATCAGCCGCAACTCCCGCACGATGCGCTCGACGAGCTCGTTGACCGGTAGCCACCAGCGCAGATCGTGGAAGCCCCGCAGGGTCACCATCCCGGCGGCCACCGGGTGGTCGGTGCCGATGCTTTCTGGGGCCGGGGCCTGGTAGTCCCAGCAGCCACCGGCGGCTCGCCAGCCGGCTAGGTGCTCGTCGGAGCAGGCCAGTCCGGGATGGCGCAGGGCGGCAACCACGGCGACTTCGTCGGCGGGGTTGTCCACCGCCTGCAGGAGTGTGATCAGGTCCCGGACGGTGTCGGTGGCCCAGACCAGGCAGCGGCTTTCGATCCGGTAGGGGATGTCGCGGGCCTGGAGGGCGGTTTCCAGGGCCGCCAGGGGGCGGCGAGTGGGCAGCAGGATCGCCACGTCCCGGTAGGAGGCCGGCCGCGTCGCATCGGTGTGCCCGTCCCGCACCGGCCACCCGAACGCCTTGGCCTCGCTGATGGTCGCCGCGATGTGCTCGGCTTCCTGTTCCCGCAGTGCGCCGCTGGGCAGGGATTGCGGCCCGCCCAGGAGCCGGACGGCGGTGGCGCCGGTGGACGGACGGTAGGCGGCCAGCGGAGTGTGCGGGATGTTGTCGAAGCCACCATCGGCCAGGAGTTGTTCGAACACGGTGTTGACGACGTCGATGACCCCGGGCACCGAGCGGAAGTTCACCGACAGTTGGGTGGCCGAGTCGGTGAACCGGCGGCCGGCATCCCGGTAGATGCGCACGTCGGCCCGACGGAACCGGTAGATCGACTGTTTCGGGTCGCCGACGAAGAACAGTCGGCCCGGTGGCACGTGAGCGGCCAGGTCCTGCCAGCAGACCGGCCCACCATCCGGGGCAGTGGTCTGTGACCCTTCGGATGCCGGAAAGGATGCTGGAAAGTCCGCACCATCCGCGGCGATCAGGCAGGCGATCTCGATCTGCAACGGGTCGGTGTCCTGGAATTCATCGATCAGCAGCACCGGGTACTGGGCGTGCAGGGCGCTGCGGACCTCGGGATTGTCCCGCAGCAGGTTTCGGGCAAACACCAGCAGATCGTGGAAGTCGAGCTCGCCCTCGCGATGCCGCTGCTCGGCCCGTTCCAGGGTGTACTCCTGCAGTCGGGCGCACAGGGTGGTGGCCACTGCCGCGCCGACGGTGTCGAGCAGCGTCTGGCGGGCATGGTCGCAGTCGTCGAGTAGGGCGATCACCTCATCTTTCGACGATCCGGCCGCGGCCCAGGCCACCTTCGTGCCCACCTTCTTCTGGTACTTCTTGACCTCCCGCAGCACGTCCAGAATCTCCAAGGGCTCGGTCAGGGAGGCCAGTTCGATCGAGTGTGGGCGAATGCGGTCGCGCAGCCAACAGGTCAGTCTGTCCCCGTCGGGGCCGCGCTCAGCGTAGGCGGCGGCAGCCTCCAGCCCCGTGCGGAGCGTGTCGGCGTCAATGGCTGGCATCGGCCGTACGGTGAACGGGCGGCTGGCGATCAGGTCCCAGTTGCCGGAGAACGCATCGGCGACCTGCCGCAACTGGTCCAGTGACACGCCGAGTGCCAAGCCTGCCAGCAGGTAGGGCCGCATCGTCTCGTCGGCCAGCAGCTCATCGAGGAATGCCTGCCACTCCATGGTGGAGGTCAGCCGGGCCTGGATCTCGTCGCGGACGGTGAACGCGGGCGACAGGCTCGCCTCCAGGGGATATCGCTTCAGGATGCCGGCGGCGAACCCGTGCAGGGTGGCGATCGTCGCGTCGTCGAACCACCGCACGGCGCGCTGGCAGCGCGCGGACTCCTCGGCGGTGTAGGAGCGATGGCGGTCGGCGTGTTCCCTGCGTTCCGCATAATTCGGGGTTCCTGGAGACGGGATCGGGGTATCGCCGCAGGTCAGCGGCTCGCATGCCTCCCGGAAACGCGA
>JAFGOK010000434.1 GCA_016926535.1 Micromonosporaceae bacterium
CTGAACTCGCACACGAGCAACCGCCCGCCCGACTTCGTCACCCGCAGCAACTCCCGAAGCGCTGCACCAGTGTCGGCGACGTTCCGCAGGCCGAACGAGATCGTCACAGCGTCAAACGTCCGGTCAGCGAAGGGCAAGGCTAGTGCGTCGGCGCCGACAAAACCGACATCCGGACGCTCACGCCGCCCGACCTCGATCATTCCAAGCGAACGGTCGACCGCGACAGCACGAACCCCAGCGCGCAGCAACTCCTTAGTCGAGACTCCGGTGCCAGCGGCAAGATCGAGGACGAGTTCGCCCTGGTTCAAGCCGAGAGCCGCGCGGGTCTCGCGCCGCCACATCCGATCGCGTCCCAGCGACAGCAGCATGTTCGTCCTGTCATACCGCTCTGCGACGCGGTCGAACATCGCCGCCACTTCGACCGGCTCCTTGTCCATCCCTGCTCGGCTCATCGGACCTCCCCCATCTGCGCTGTCTTGGCCGGCACTTCTCCGGCGGGCGCCGTTGCCCTGCCACCTCGCACCGCCGCACTGCCCTGCGTCACCGCACTGCCCCGCATCGCGGTCGTGGATGAGATGTGCGAGACCACCCGCTCATCACAGCAGTCATCCTGCGCGAACTGGTGCACCTTGAGATGGCGGTACTGCGTATCACGCTGAGCCGGAATCCGGTCAGCGGAGCGAATCATGGCGACCAGCTCCCCGAGCCCAGATCGGTGCCGTGCCCCAGCCGCTGAGATGACATTCTCCTCAAGCATGATCGACCCGAGATCGTCAACGCCGAGGTGAAGTGACAACTGGCCGACATCCTTGCCCGTCGTCAGCCACGATGCCTGAAGGTGCGCGACGTTGTCGAAGAACAGCCGCGCGAGTGCCACCAACCGAAGGTACTCCAGACTGGTGCACTGCGTGCGGCCTTTAAGGTGGTTATGCTCCGGCTGGTACGTCCATGGAATGAACGCACGGAAACCACCCGTACGATCCTGTAGATCACGAATAAGTCGAAGATGTTCAATTCGTTCGGCGTTGGTTTCGCCCGTCCCCATCATCATGGTCGCGGTTGACTCCACCCCGAGCCGGTGCGCGATCTCCATCACGTCGAGCCAACGCTGGCCCGACTCCTTGAGTGGTGCGATCGCCCGACGCGGGCGCTCCGGCAGCATTTCGGCCCCAGCACCGGCAATCGAGTCCAGTCCGGCGGCCCGAATGCGCCGGATCGCCTCTTCGATGCCTACGTCCGAGACCTTCGCCATGTGCAGAACCTCGCTCGGCCCAAGCGAGTGAATGGTCAGAGATGGATATGTCCGCCGAACAGCCGAAAACAGGCTCTCGTAGTACTCGACGCCATAATCCGGGTGATGTCCCCCTTGCAACATCACCTGTGTCGCGCCAAGGTCGACCGCTTCCCCACAGCGGCGCAGGATCTCGTCAAGCGAGTGCGACCAGCCCTCCGCGTGCCTGGGCGGCCGGTAGAACGCGCAGAAGCGGCATGCTGTCACGCAGACGTTCGTGTAGTTGATATTGCGATCGATGAGATAGGTGACGATGCCGTCGGGAAAGCGGCGGCGTCGCACCGCGTCCGCCGCCTCCCCCAAGGCATGAAATGGCGCCTCGGTATACAGCAGCAATGCCTCATCTGGATCGATTCGCCCACCATCAGCAGCACGCTGCAGGATCTCGCCGATCAGCCGCTTGTCCACAATTCCAGAGCGTAGCTGAACGCTCCTGGGACTGTACCGACCAGTGTGTTTGGGACAACACCAGCCCTACCCGGCCAGCCCCCGGACGAAGGAGAACAGGCCGAGCACGAGGAACACGATGGGGACGACTGATACGGTCAGCAGGAACTCAACGAGATCGGCCATCCTGCCCAGCTGCGGAGTCGGCCGACGGCGGGAGTAGCGGACCCCGGCGGCGGCAATCGCGAGGGTCACCGGCAGCAGGCCGAGCAGCACGATGAACGGTCGGACGTCCGCGGACTGGCTGACGATGATGCCCGCACCGACGATGACCAACCCGATCGTCCCACTCACCAGCAGCGGCATGCGGTGTCTCGGCCGGATCAGCGAACGGGTTCGGACGATGAGCAGTGCCGCGACGACCGCGCCGAGCACCTGCGAGGAGATATCCCCGCGCAGCAGGATCGTCTCTGCTGCCGTCGCGGTCAGCGCGACGCCCAGCAGCAGCCCGGCGAACATCTCATCCGCCCTGACGACGGCTGCTGTGATCATGTCTCTGGCCGGCATCGGGCGTTCCGCCATGAGCTCCTGCGCGGTGCGCGGCAGGTCTGGCATTGGCATGCCGGCCATGCGGATCGACAGTACGGCGGAGAAGGGCAGCAGCAGGAGGGCCGCACTGATGATCAGAGCAGCGGCCCCGGTCCCGCTGATTGAGGTGAACATGAGCAGCGAGGCGAGAACGCCGTACAGGGACAGCACCGCCCCCCCGACGAACAGCCACAGCCGATCGGCGACCGCATAGATCCCGATGACGCTGACCATCAGCATGAGGGCAGAACCGGTCAGAACGTGCTCCGCGTCGAGTTCGCCGAACTGGGCATCTCCGGCAATAATCAGCAACCCGCCGACGAACGCGTACGGGACGCCGACCACCGCGACCAGGCCACCGGCACCCGAATCGGATGCTGCCCGGGACATGACCGTTCCGCACAGCATCGCGGCGGCTGAGATGATCAGGGCTGCGATCGCGGACCATTGCCAGGACGGTCCGGTGCTCAGCAGCCCAGCCAGCCCAGCCAGCAGCCCGCCGGCCGCCCCAAGCAGCGCCGCCGTGCGGGTCAGGCCCCCGTGCCACGGCTTGCCGAACTGCCGCCCGCCGTCTGCGACGGCCATGACCAGGTCGTCATACTCTGGCTCTGGCCAGTCCTTGTCCCGCGGCGAAAGGTGGAGGACCTCACCGTCGCGGACCTGTTGCGCTGACAGGGAACGGTCATAGGCAAGGATCGCCCCATTGGCACGACGGATATTCCATCCCGTCGCATCACTATCTGGCCCATCACGCATAGATTCGCCAAGATGGTGCAAGAGCGTCGGAATCAGCTCCGCCAGCGGTACGTTTTCCGGAAGCGCGAGGTCGATTCGACGGCCCGACGACGCTATCGTGAGCCGCGCGAGTCCGAGACCGATCGGTGATGCCACGCGGGTCAAGGTAGCAGTGCGGATCCGTTCGTAGGGGGACCACGGGGAGGCAACAGTCATGGGAACGGTCATCATCAAGCGCCAGCCACGGCGCCCTGGGCCAGTGCTGCCAGAGGGTGACCTGCAACTGGAGGCCCCCCCGACCCTGCCGACGAACCCGCCAACAGCCTGGACGCAGTTGCTGACGACGGTGCCGATGCTGGCCGGCTCTGTCGCGATGGCATTGATGTTCACGAACGGCCGCGGTGGGACGCTCGGTTACGTCACCGGAGCGATGTTTGGCGTCTCAATGCTTGGGATGGTCGGCGCTCAATTCTTTGGGCAATCCGGCAAAATGAGCAAACGCGAGTCAATGAGCATGCGCAGGGAGTACCTGCGCGGTCTTGGACAATTACGCAGAGGCGTTCGTCGGACCATCAAAGAGCAGCGGCGCGCCATGGTGTACCGCCATCCGGACCCGGACACGCTGTGGTGGGTGGCTGACGGCCCCAGACTGTGGGAGCGCCGGTCAACGGACAGCGACTTCGCGGTCATTCGCATCGGGCTCGGTCCGCTCCGCCTGGCCACGCCGCTGCGCCCGTCCCCGACAGCCCCGGTCGAGGAGTTGGAGCCGCTCTCCGCATCGGCCCTGCGCCGCTTCGTCACGACCTATGCCGTGGTCAAGGACCTGCCAGTCGCCGTGACCCTGCGCGGTTTCGCCAGGGTGTACGTCCGAGGCGAGGCAGAGCGGGCACGCGCGCTCGTCCGGGCGATCCTCGCTCAGGCCGCGGTGTTCCACGCCCCCGAAGATGTACTGATCGCCGGATGTTACGCGCCGGACAACGCCAGGCACTGGGACTGGCTCAAGTGGCTGCCGCACGCCCTGCACCCGGAGGAGTACGACGCCTGCGGCCAGGTCCGGCTGGCCAGCGCTGCGCTGCACGTCATGGAAGAGCGACTGGACGAGGTGCTGGGCAGCCGTCCCCGGTTCAACCCGAACAACCCGCCGTCGGACGGGCCCCATCTGATCGTGGTCATCGATGGCGGAGAGACCGCCGGCTCGCAGCATCTGATGACCGAGGGCGGGATCGAAGGCGTCACGATCATCGACGTCAGCGGCCGCCCGCCGAGGAATCTCGACGACAGCGTGCTGATCCTCGACCTCGACCCGCCACCCCCGCCGAGCCATGGGCTGAGCCAGGCTCACTCCAGCCCTCACCAGGTGACACTCAGTATCACGACGATGGATGGTTCGAAGACGGTCGGAACGCCGGACTGGTTGAGCCTCGCCTCGGTAGAGGCCCTGGCTCGGCAGCTCTCACCGCTGCGGCTATCTGCCGCCTCCCACGGCGAGGAACCGCTGGCCGGCGTGACCGACCTCGAAGACCTGCTGGAAGTCGGTGATCCGTACCAGTTCGAGCCGGAGCGGGCGTGGCGCCTCCGGCCCAACCGTGACCGCCTGCGAGTCCCGATCGGAGTCTCGCCGGACGGGCTGCCCGTCGAGCTGGACATCAAGGAATCCGCCCAGGACGGCATGGGCCCGCACGGCCTCCTAGTCGGTGCGACGGGCTCCGGAAAATCCGAGGTGCTGCGGACGCTGGTGCTCGCTCTCGCGGTGACCCATTCGCCGGAGGTGCTCAACTTCGTCCTGGTCGACTTCAAGGGTGGTGCCACCTTCACCAAGCTCGACCGCCTGCCGCACACGTCGGCGGTCATCACCAACCTCGCGGACGAGATCTCGCTGGTCGACCGGATGGAAGCCGCGATCAACGGCGAGCTGATCCGCCGCCAGGAGCTCCTCCGAAAGGCCGGCAACTACGCCTCGGCCAGGGACTACGAGCGGGCAAGAGAGGCCGGGGCCCAGCTGGCCCCGCTGCCGAGCCTCTTCATCATCTGTGACGAGTTCAGCGAGCTCCTGACCGCCAAGCCGGAATTCATCGACATGTTCGTCCAGATCGGTCGAGTCGGTCGATCACTCGGCGTCCACCTGCTGCTGGCGTCGCAGCGTCTGGAGGAGGGCCGGCTTCGAGGCCTGGACGTGCACCTGTCGTACCGAGTCGGCCTTCGGGTGTTCTCGGCCATTGAGTCCCGGGTGGTCCTCGGGGTCGCCGATGCCGCAGAGCTGCCACGATCGCCTGGTCACGGGTACCTGAAGTTCGGTTCCGAACCGATGACCCGATTCAAGGCTGCCTATGTCTCCGGCCCCTACCGGGCTAGTGGCCACGCCGCGGCTCGGGCATCCGGGCAACGGCTCGTACCGGCGGTAGCGTACGTGCCAGACTACGTCGAGCCGATCGAGCCTGCCGAGGCGCCGGTGGTCGAGCTGGAGCCGGAGACCGACGACGCGCTGGCCGAGAGCGTGCTCGACATCCTCGTCGACCGTATGGAGATGCACGGCCCGCCGGCCCACCAGGTGTGGTTGCCGCCGCTGGACCGGCCGCTGACGCTTGACGAACCCCTCGGGCCCCTGGTCGCCGATCCTCAGCGTGGGCTGACCACGACCCAGTCGGAGCTGGTCGGCAGGCTGCGCATTCCGGTGGCCATCGTTGACAAGCCCTTCGAGCAGCGTCGCGATCTGCTGTGGCTCAGCCTCGCAGGCGCTGGCGGGCACGTCGTCATCGTCGGTGGCACCCAGTCGGGCAAGAGCACGCTGCTGCGCACGCTGGTCTGCTCGCTCGCTCTGACCCATACCCCTGCGGAGGCTCAGGTGTACTGCCTGGACTTCGGCGGGGGCGCGATCCTGTCCCTGGCCGACCTTCCCCACGTCGGGGCCGCGTTCGCCAGGACCGAGGCTGATCAGATCCGGCGGACCATCGCCGAGATCTACCTGATGCTGGAAACCCGGGAGCAGCAGTTCACCGCCAACCGGATCGATTCCATGGCCAGCTACCGCGACGCCAAGCGCGGCGGGCGGTTCGCTGAGGATCCCTTTGGCGATGTCTTCCTGGTCATCGACGGCTGGGGAGCCATGCGCTCCGAGTACGAGGATCTTGAGGCAACGGTGACGGAGCTCGCCGCCAGGGGCTTGGCCCTCGGGGTCCACGTCATTGTCAGCGCGGGTCGCTGGATGGAGCTTCGACCAGCCGTCCGGGACCTGCTCGGCACCAAACTGGAGTTGCGGCTCGGCGATCCCACCGACTCGGTCCACGGCCGGAGGGTCGCGGCGAATGTCCCGGCTGAGCGCCCCGGACGCGGCATCACCCCAGATGGGCTGCACAGCCTGACGATCCTGCCCAGGATCGATGCCAACTCTGGCACGACCGATCTGGCCGCCGGCATCGACCACCTGGTGACCGCAGTCCGCAATGCCTGGCAAGGCGCTCCGGCTCCCGCCGTCCGGATGCTGCCGGCCCGGGTACCGTTCGAGAGCCTGCCCCAGCCTGCGGCCATCGGCCGGCAGCGCTGGCGGATCCCGATCGGCATCGCAGAAAACGATCTCGGCCCGGTTTATCTTGATTTCGGGGCAGAGCCGCACTGCATCCTGTTCGCGGATATTGAATGCGGCAAGACCATGTTCCTGCGGTCGCTCGCCCGAAGCATCACCGAGCGATACAGCCCGAATGAGGCCTGTGTCATCACCATCGACTACCGGCGAACGCTGCTCGGGGTTGTCCCGGAGGACTACCTCATCGGGTACGCCAGCAACTCCCAGGCAGCCGAGAGCGTCGTCAACCAGATCACCACTGCCATGCGGGAGCGGCTGCCAGGGTCGGACATCACTCCTGAGCAACTGCGCAACCGCAGCTGGTGGAGTGGGCCCGATCTGTTCCTGTTCGTTGACGACTACGACCTCGTCGTCGGTGGTTCCATGAACCCGCTGATGCCGCTGCTGGAGTACGCCATGCAGGCAAGGGACATCGGCCTGCACGTCATCATCACCCGGCGCAGCGGCGGTGCCGGACGCGCCTCCTACGAGACCTTCCTCAGCAGGCTGCGCGAGCTCGGCACGCCTGGCATCGTCATGTCCGGTGAGCGGGAGGAGGGGGCGTTGATCGGCAATGTCCGCCCGTCCCGGATGCCTCCTGGACGCGGCTGGTTCGTCACTCGCCGCGAGGGTGCTCGCCTGATCCAGCTAGCCTGGCTGCCAACAGATGATCACCAATAGCCGGTAGTCATCGCGACCAGCGCAGGACCTTCGAGGGTCAGCGAACCTGGCGCGGCCTCGATATCCTGACGCCGCAGTGAACACCAGGACGACTGAGCCGCGGTGAACACCGGGGCATTGAAACGAGCCAGACATGGAGCAGTGCCATGGGGATGCCTCTCGGACCGGCCGGAGAAAGCGCCGAGCA
>JAFGOK010000435.1 GCA_016926535.1 Micromonosporaceae bacterium
CGGACCGACACCAGACCCGGCGCGCTGACGTCGAGCACCTTACCTGGCCCGCCCAGCAGCACAATCGCCACCCGGGCCTTCGCATCATTCGCTGTCGAGTCGCCCCAGACGACGACCCGGCCATCGGTCAGCTCCAGCCGGATGCGCGCCGGCGCCTCGGCGACCAGCGCCCCAAGCGGCTCCAGCAACTCTGCCGGCAGCGACCGGAGTACGATCATCGCGGCCTTCGTCGCCGGGTCGGTGGCAGACGGCGCCGTCACCCGGACGACCGGGAGGTCTGCCGGTCGTTGTTGCAGCGTGTCGAACGCGACCCCAGTCTCGTCGACTACGAGAAAACCGGTGCCATCCGGCACCGGCACCACCGCTGCCGCGACCCGTTCGGTGACCTGGACGACCAGGGTGCCCGGCCAGCGGCGCCGGACGGCGGCAGAGCGGACCGGAGCGAGCCGCTCGATCCGGGTCACGACCGCCGCCGTGTCGACCCTGGCCAGGGGAGTGCCAGTCCGGATGTCAGCAGCCTCGCGGACCTCCTCCGGCGTCGCCACCGCAGTGCCGTTCACCACGATCTGCCGGACACCGAAGACCCCGGTGAAGCCGACGATCCCGGCGCACCCAGCCAGCACAGCCACGATCCCGGCGAGCACCAGCCACGGAACCGCCGCGCGAAGGCGGCGTTGCCGAGCCCGCAGGGCGAAGCGGCGCACCGACTCCGGGGCCGCTTCGCCCTGCGCTGTGATCAGTCGCCAGCGACCGCTCACGTCCCCAAGGCCGATTCCGGCCGGGCATGCCTGGCGACGTAGTTCGGACCAGGGGGCTGGGTTGCGGCCTCGCCGGCCTCACAATCCGTGGCGAGCGCTGACAGCAGCTCGTCGCCCATCAGGGAGATCGGCGGGGCGCCCATCGTCACCACGACGTCCCCAGGACGGGCCCGCCGGACGACCTCGCCCGCGACCTCCTCCCATTCTGGGACGAAGACCTTGTGATCTGCGGGCAGATTGACCGCCTGGATCAGCGCGGCAGCGCCCTCACCAGGAGCCCTGGTCTCGCCGGGCGAGAACACCTCCAGCATGATGACCTCATCGGCGATCGCCAGCGACTCGGCGAGTTCCGCCTGAAGATCACGCGTCCGGTACACCCGGTATGGCTGGAAAACCACCAGCAGCCGGCCGTCCCCGGCGACCTCCCGCAGCGTCCGCAGCGCCAGGGTCATCGACGTTGGGTGGTAGGCGTACTCGTCGTAGACCTGGACCCCGGCGGCGACTCCCTTGCGCTCGAACCGCCGGCGCACTCCGGGGAAGGACGCGAGTGCCTCGACGGCGGCCTCAGGCTTCACCCCGAGACGCAGGGCGATCAGGACGGCTCCGGCCGAGTTCAGCCCGAGGTGGTGGCCGGGCGAGGACAGCATGATCTCCCCAAGGGGCGCCCCGTCGAGCGTGGCGTGGTACCGCACCCCACCGCAGGCCGACGTCATCTGCTCGATCCGGAGGTCGGCGTCGGCAGCCTCGCCGTACGTGTACACGGTCACTCCGGCGGCGCGGGCTCGCTGGACCATCCGCCGCGCCCCGGGGTCGTCAACGCAGGCGACGGCGAAACCGCCCGGGACGACGTTGGAGCAGAACTCGACGAACGCATCCTCCAGGCCAGCGAGGTCACCGTAGGTATTGAGATGATCAGCATCGATGTTGGTCACCATGCTGACATGCGGGCGGTAGAGCAGGAAGGACCGGTCGCTCTCATCCGCCTCTGCGACGAAGTACTCCCCACCGCCATGGTGGGCGTTCGCGCCAGCCTCGGAGATCTCACCGCCGATGACGAACGATGGGTCGAGGCCTGCGTGCTGGAGGATCAGCGTGATCATCGAGGTCGTCGTGGTCTTTCCGTGGGTCCCTGCGACCGCGATGCCCAGCGAGCCGTTCATCGTGATCGCCAGGGCCTGCGCCCGGTGCAGGACCCGGAGTCCCCTGGAGCGGGCCTCGGCCAGCTCGACGTGGTCGGCCGGGATGGCGCTGGAGTACACAACGGTGTCAGCGCGATCGAGATTGGTGACCTCGTGGGTTCGGAAGATGGTTCCTCCGAGCGCCTCCAGCGCCGCGAGCGTCGGCCACTCGTGTAGCTCACTCCCTGATACCGGGATACCCCGGGTCAGCAGGAGGCGGGCGACCGCGCTCATGCCGACTCCGCCGATTCCGATCAGGTGGACCCGTCCGAGGTCCTCCGCCGTCAGGGAAAGATCGTCAGGGTTGTTCACTGTTCCAGCACCTCCAGCAGGAGTCTCCGCAGTGCCTCATCGCCGTCCCGCCGCCCGTACGAGGCGGCCGCAACGCCCATGGTCATCAGTCGCCCGTTGTCCAGGGCGAGCGGAACGGCTGTCTGTTCGATCCAGCGCGGCGTCAATTCGGCGTCCTCAACCAGCAGCCCGCCGCCGGCGTTGACGATGGGCAACGCGTTCCGTCGCTGCTCACCGTTGCCCCACGGCAAGGGAACGTAGACCGCTGGCACGCCGACCGCGGCAGTCTCGGCACAGGTGATCGCTCCGCCGCGGCAGATGACCAGATCCGCGGCCGCGTATCCGTACTCCATCTCGGAGAGGAACTTCAGCGTGACATACGGGGCAGCAAGGCCACGAGGCACCTCGAACGCATCGTTCCTCGCCCCGATGATGTGCAACACCTGGATCCCAGCGCCGGTGATGGCCTTGGCCGCCCCTGCGACGGCCAGGTTGACCGATCGGGCGCCCTGGGAGGCCCCGAAGACGAACAGGGTCGGGCGATGGGGATCCATCCCGAAGGCGGACCGGGCTGCGGCCCTGCGGGCGGGCCGATCGAGTGTCGTGATCGACTGACGGAGCGGAACCCCGACCACCCGGGCATTACGCAGCGCCGGCACCTGGGCGATCTGGTGAGGAAAGCCGACAGCAACGTGTTTGGTCAGCTTCATGCCCATACGGTTGGCAACCCCGGGGGGGACGTTGACCTCGTGAATAACAGAGGGAATACGCCGCCGCTTGGCCGCCAGATAGGCCGGGACAGAAACATATCCCCCAAAGCCGACAACCGCATCAGCGGCCACCTCATCAAGGATCTCACCGGTCACCTTCGCTGCTCGCCACATCCGGTCTGGAGTACGCAGCAGGTTCATATTGACACTTCGTGGCAGCTGGTAAGCGGGGACATGCCGCAGGTCGTAGCCCCGGGGCGGGATGATCTCAGATTCAAGGCCATGGGGGGTGCCGAGGCAGGTGATCCGGACATACGGATCATGCCTGCGCAGGCAATCAGCGAAGGCCAGCAAGGGGTAGATGTGCCCTCCCGTGCCACCTCCGGCAAGGACGACTGAACGCGGCGGCACCATTACCCGCTCCTTCCGGTCCTGGGAACCCGACCAGTATCCGGGTGGGATCGCGGCAGCGGGGGCAGGGGTGCCCACAGCAGCCGCACCCATCGCCGGGGCGGGCGGGCGTGCAATGCCCGTGCGGCATCAGGCTCGGCCCGGGCGAACGATAGGAGGATACCGGCAGCGGTCAATGCCACGACGAGCGCGGTCCCACCGTCCGAAATGAACGGCAGCGGCAGGCCGGTAATCGGCAGCAACCCGACGACGCCCCCAATATTGATCGTGGCCTGCCCGACGAACCATACGGTGATCGAGGCCGAGACGAGCCTGCGGAAGGGATCGTCGACCCGCCTGGCGATCCGCAGCCCCGTGTATGCCAGTACGGCGAACAGGCCGAGCACCACGGAGCAGCCGACCACGCCGAGTTCCTCAGCGATCACCGCGAAGATGAAGTCGTTGTGGCCATTCGGCAACCACCCCCACTTCGTGTGCCCCTCGCCGAGACCGACGCCGAACCAGCCGCCGTTCGCGACGGCGTACAGGCCGCGGAAGTACTGATACCCCTCGTTGGCCCGATCGGCGGCGGCCGGGTCGAAGAACACAGCCAGCCGCTCCACCCGGTACGGATGCTTGCCCGGCATCAGGATCAGCGCGGCGATCCCGGCGAACGCGACGGAGAACATGCCGAGGAAGACGCGGAACCTGACCCCGGAGGCCCACAGCAACCCGATGAACGCGGTGAGCAGGCACAGCATCGAGCCCAAGTCGTTGTAGCCGACCAGCGCGAACAGCGTGAAGGAGACCGGAAACAGCGGGGTGATCAACTCCCGCAGCCGGGCGATCTCCGGCCCCTTGCTGACCAGGATTTCCGCTCCCCACAGCACCAGTGCCAGCTTCGCGATCTCAACGGGTTGCAGCTGGAGCGGGCCGATGTACAACCACAGCTGCGAGGCGGAGACCGGGCCAATCCGCACCGCCTCGGGGGTCGCGTCTCCAGGGGAGCGCAGCGCCGCGGCGAACACCAGGGCATCCAGCACAATCATCAGAATGAAGGAGAGGACCATGCCGAGCCTTGCGACGCTGCGGAAGGTCTGCACGGGCAGCCGCTGGCAGAACCAGAAGGCCACCAGACCAACCAGCGCGGAGAACCCCTGCTTCAGCACATCGGCAAACGCGTTCCCAGTGTGGGTGTACGAGGTCAGGCTGGTCGCGGAGAAGACCATGACCAGACCGATGGCCAGCAGCAACCCAACGCAGGCCAGCAACAGGTAGTAGGAGGCCAGCGGTCGCTGGAGCAGGCCACGCAGGGCAGCGAGTGGTGTCGTCTGCGACTGCCTGCTCCTCACGGCCATCTCCATGATCACGCCACCGCGGGCTGCCCGCTCCGGCGGGAATCGCGCAGGGCAGCAACGGCCTCGGCGAAGGCCTCACCCCGCCTGGCGTAGCTCGCATACATGTCGAGTGAGGCCGCGGCGGGAGCGAGCAGCACCGTCGCCCCCTGGCCAGCCAGGGCGGTCGCGGCGCAGACGGCCTCCCGCATCGCCCCATCGTCCGTGCTCGCCACCTCGACGACCGGGACGGTCGGGGCGTGTCGCGCCAGCGCTTCGGCGATCCGCTTCCGGTCGACCCCGAGCAGAACGGCCCCGGCCAGCCGTTCCGCGACATCGATGACACAGTCATCGATGTCGACGCCCTTGAGTTGCCCCCCGGCGATCCACACGATCCGGGGGTACGACCGGATCGAGGCGAGCGCCGCATGGGGATTGGTCGCCTTGCTGTCGTCGACATAGGAAACACCGTCCACGGTCGCGACGAACGCGTTGCGGTGGGGCTCCGGGACGTACCCTCGGAGCCCCTCGCGCACGGCTTCCGCCGAGATCCCGAAGGCGCGGGCCAGGGTCGCCGC
>JAFGOK010000436.1 GCA_016926535.1 Micromonosporaceae bacterium
CTGTCGGCGCTCACGTAATTCCCCAGCTGTAGGGGTTTGACGCTCACGTAATTCCCCACCCGGCCGCTCACGGAATTCCCCGCGGGGATGGCGAGCGGGCCGGTGGGGTGGGTCCTCGCGATCAGGAAGAGTTCTCCCTCGTCTTGGACGAGCGAGGGAGCCGATGGCGAGGAGAAGTTTCACCGTGGTCGACGTGACCGAGATCTTGATCCACTGGTATGCGGGCCGCTCGTTGAGCGAGGTGTCCGACAGCCTGGGTGTGGATCGCAAGACCATCCGTAAGTATCTGGCGCCGGCGGTGGCAGCGGGGATGAGCCCGGGTGGGCCGCCGGTCTCACAGGCGCAGTGGGCGGTGCTGGTGACCGACTGGTTCCCGCAGCTCATGGATACCACGCTGCGGCAGACGACCTGGCCGGAGATCGCCAAGCATCACCAGTACATCACCACCCAGCTCAAGGCCGGGGTGACCCAGGCGACCATCCATCAGCGGCTGCGCGACGAGCACGGGCTGGTGGCCAGCCTGGCCTCGCTGAAGCGGTATGTGGCGGCGAACCTGTCCGAGGAGGTGCGCCGCGAGCAGGTGGTCGTCCTGCGCGATCCGGTTGATCCGGGCGCGGAGGCGCAGATCGACTACGGCAAGTTGGGGATGTGGACCGACCCGGCCACCGGCAGGCGCCGCACGGTATGGGCCTTCGCGATGGTGCTGGCCTGCTCTAGGCACTTGTTCGTCCGGCCGGTGCTGGTGATGGACCAGCGGGCATGGACCCAGGCGCATGTCGAAGCGTTCGCGTTCTTCGGCGGTGTGCCGGCCCGGGTCGTCCCGGACAACCTGCGCACCGGGGTGGCCAAGACCGACCTGTACGACCCGAAGATCAACCGGTCGTATGCGGAGCTGGCTGCCCACTACGGGGTGCTGGTTGACCCGGCCCGGCGTGGCAAGCCCAGGGACAAGCCGCGTGTGGAGCGGCCCATGCCGTATATCCGGGACAGCTTCTGGCGTGGGCGGGAGTTCACCTCGCTGGCAGCGATGCAGGCCGAGGCGGTGCGCTGGTGCAGTGAGGTGGCCGGGCGCCGCAGCTGCCGGCCGCTGGAGGGGGCAGCGCCGGCCTCGGTGTTCGCCGCGGTCGAGGCCGAGGCGTTGGCGCCGTTGCCGTCCAAGCCGTTCGTGCTCGCGACGTGGTCGACCGCGCTGGTCGGGCCGGATATCCACGCCAAGGTCGGCAAGACGATCTACTCGGTGCCGTGGCGGCTGATCGGGCAGCGGCTCGACGCTCGGGAGACCGACACCATGGTTCAGCTGTTCCACCAAGGGCAGCTGGTGGCCACCCACGGGCGCAAGCCGAAGGGTAAGCAGACCGACTTCGGCCACTACCCGCCGGAGAAGATCGCGTTCCGGATGCGGACCCCGACCTGGTGCCGCACCCGCGCCGAACAGATCGGCCCGGCGGCCACCGAGGTGATCGCCGGCCTGTTGGAGGTCAACGCCCTGTTCCGGCTGCGCGCCGCCCAGGGAGTGCTCGGCCTGGCCGACAAGCACGGCACTGCCCGGCTGGAGGCGGCCTGCGCCAAGGCGATCGCGGCAGGGGATCCGGCCTATCGCACCGTCAAGGGCATCCTGGCCGCCGGCGCCGAAACCGACCCGCCCGGTGAGCCTGCCGGCGATGGTGGCGCCGCGGCGCACCTGCACGGCCCTTCGCAGCTGTTCGCCGACGTCCTCCCCCTCTCCAACGCGGACCAGCCGGACGCGCAGGATACGTCCACGGCGGGCGAGCACTACGCCGACGCTGGCCACCATGAGCGCAACCGCCGCGACGAGCGCGACGCCCGGGAGGTGGCGTGATGACGGCCACCCCCGCCGAGCCGGCGGCATACCCGATCCCGCGGCCGGAAAGCGGCGACGACCCCCGCTTCAGCCTCGGCCTGGCGATGGATGTCGCCGCCGTGCTGGCCCGCCACGGCTACCCACCCGTCACGGCCAGCAGCGACCTGCTGCGCCTGCAGCAGACCCTGTTCACCCTCATCTACCAGCCGAAGGAAACCCAGTGGCCATCATCGACACCGCCCTGCACGACAGCCTGCGCACGCTGAAGCTGTCCGGCATGCTGCACACCCTCGAAGCCCGCCTCGCCCAAGCCCACGCCGGTGAACTCGGGCACCTGGAGTTCCTCCAGGTCCTCTGCCACGACGAGATCACCCGCCGCGAGACCATGAGCATGACCCGCCGGCTACGCCGGGCCCGCTTCGAACAGACCACCACCCTGGAAGAGTTCGACTTCGCCGCCAGCCCGAAGCTGCCCGCCGCGCAGATCCGCGACCTGGCCGCCCTGCGCTGGCTGCACGCCGGCGAGTCGATCGTCCTGTTCGGACCCGTCGGAGTAGGCAAAACCCATGTCGCGCAAGCTCTCGGCCACCTCGCCATCCGGCAAGGCGCCGACGTGCGCTTCCACAAGACCAGCCGTGCCCTGGCCCACCTCGCCGGCGGCCACGCCGACCGCACCTGGCCCCGCCGTCTGGCCGAGCTCACCCGACCCGACCTGCTCATCCTGGACGACTTCGCAATGCGCGAGCTCACCGCCGGGCAGGCCGACGACCTCTACGAACTGGTCAGCGACCGCGCCCGGGCCGGCCGGTCGCTCATCACCACCTCGAACCGGTCACCGGTCGACTGGTACCCCCTGTTCCCCAACCCCGTGGTCGCCGAGTCGCTACTGGACAGGCTGATCAACACCAGTCACCAAGTGTTCATGAACGGCCCCAGCTACCGCCCCAACAAGCGACCCGGACGGCCCGACTCGACACCCAAGGAGGAGATCAGGTAGAACATCACCAGAGGCCCCGCCCCTGGGGAATTACCTGAGCCCAGCCCCGGGGAATAACGTGAGCGCCCACACTGGCATCGGCCATGGCGGTACGCAGTATCTGGTAGGTGACCAGCAGGGCGTACACCTCTTGCTCGATGCCGGTGGGGGTACGGGCGC
>JAFGOK010000006.1 GCA_016926535.1 Micromonosporaceae bacterium
GATACCGATGTCACCACGATCGTCTCTGCGGATACCGACACCACAGGGCTGGTATCGACGGATGCTCGTGGTCTGGCGGCCGACACCACCGCAGTTGTGCCCCAGGCAACCCAGCGTCTGGCCAGCCTGCCGACCGGGGCTGACATGGCCCGTTGGACGGGGCGATCGCTTTCCCAAGCGCATGATGAGCAACCAGTGCGTACCGCGACGCCCGGAACGGCGACTCCGCCCAGGGAGGACGCCTCGACCTCGGGACCCGGGGTCGGCGAGGGTGGCCACACGCGTCTGGCTGACGGGACGTGGAGCATGCCGGCCGCAGCAGCGGCCGCGGCGCTGGTGCTGTTCGCCGTGCTAGGGGTCGGCCTGTGGCTCATCCTGCATGCGATGAGGCCAGCATCCGCTCCGGCGGCACCGGCCTCCTCCGCATCCGCTTCGGCGAGTGCTTCGGCGTCCGCTGACGAGGCGCCGATGACGGAGAATCCCCAGCCGCAGACGCCAACTGCTGACGATCCCCTTGACGTGGTGATCCCGGATGTGCGAGGCAAAACCCAGGCTGCGGCGACCTCTCTGCTGACTTCTCTTGGACTGCGGGTGTCCATCGACTACCGGGGCGACGCGACAGTCCCGGCCGGCACGGCGACGGGAACGGAGCCCACTGCCGGGCAGTTGGTCGCGCCAGGGTCCTCGGTGACGCTGGTGGTGGCAAGGGCACCGTCCCCTGCCCCATCCTCGCCCTCACCGACGTCGAGTCCCTCTCCCTCGCCCAGCCCTTCTGTCTCGACCGATCTGACCTGACGGACCGCGAAGACAGTTCTTTTGTGAACGTATCGGGAAGATAACTTTCCGTGTACGCGGTGTGGTTACCCGACGGCGGCGCGAGGACGAGGTTGCACGCCCACGTGATGGACCCGTGCCGGTTGAAGACCTTTGAGTTGAACATAGATCGAGCGTCGTTCGACAGCATCTCCGACGGTGTTGAGCTGGTATCCATCCAGCCAGGCCCAGCCGTCACAGGTTGACCACTCGTGGACCCTGATGACCCGGAACAGAAGCGGTTGCGTGAACTGCACGCTGGCCGCCCTGGTCACTCGAAGCACATCACCCGATTTCGGCAGCACGGCGCCTCCGATCAACTGCAGCGCTGGTCAGGCCAGTGCGGTGTTTTCGGATAGTGAGAATAGGCACGCCGAGTGGCCCCAAGCATTGGCAGCAGTCGCTGCCACGAGAACCAGCCTGGATCGGCATTACCACGTCGGCCGTGCGCACGTCCATGCGTTATGACCGATTTTAGGGTAAATGTTCAAATTTTTAAATCAACTATGAGTCATCCGTTCTGTACGGAACGATGTCATGGGTTCTATGGTCATTGCAAGTTGCAGGGTGAGGATTCCATCGGGTGGCTGACGGACTTGTGGGATTGGGTCAAAGTACGGTGAGGACCATCAGTGTTCAGACTCTTGTCTTGATCAATGTGTTTGATCGGTGTTGTTGCGCTATCCGAGTCCTGGAGGTGGAGGCGTGGGTCGCAGGAGACGAAGTCCGACGCTGCGGCGACGGCAACTCGGGGCGGAGCTTCGGCGGTACCGGGAGGAGGCGGGAGTGACCATCGACCAGGTCGCCGCCCGTCTGGAGTGTTCTGCTTCGAAGATCTCTCGGATCGAAACGGGACAGACTGGTGTGACGCCAAGGGATGTGCGCGACATTCTGGTTATATATGGCATAGACCAGCAGATAATCGACACCCTAGTTGAGATCGCACGAGAAGCGCGCGAGAAAGGATGGTGGCACTACTACGGTGACGTGTTGACCAGCGCGTATGTAGGTCTTGAAGCCGGGGCGGACCGGGTATGTGCCTACGAAGCCCAGGTAATTCCTGGTCTGTTACAGACCGAGGACTATGCGAGGGCCATGTTGCTGGCTGCGCGTCCCGGCATCCCCGAAAGTGAGATCGATCGGCGGATCCGTGTCCGAAGCGGGCGCCAGTCGTTATTGACTCAGGACGAACCGATCGACTTCAGGGTGGTGCTTGACGAAGCCGTGCTTCGTCGCCCCGTCGGAGGATCCATAGTGATGTGCCAGCAGCTCAGGCATCTGATCCTGATGGCCAGCCGACCGAATGTGACCCTGCAGGTCCTGCCCTTTGCCAGTGGGGCCCACCCGGGGATGGACGGAACGTTCGCGATATTGCTGTACGAGGAGTCCGCCGGTCAAAGCGTCGTGTACGCGGCGAACGCCGTTGGCGGGTTGCTTCTCGAAAAGGACGAAGAGCTGCAACGGTACGCGTTCATTTTCGATCATCTTCAGTCGTGCTCCAACACCCCCGACGAGTCGATCGTGATGATCGCTTCGTTGCTGGAGAGGGGAGCTCAAGATGAGCGATGGCAAGGAGTTGGTGCGTGACGCTGCGAGCGTCCGCTGGCGTAAGAGTACCCGAAGCGGCCCATATTCCGACAACTGTGTCGAGATTGCCACTATCGGCGTAACGGTCGCTGTGCGCGACTCACTTGACCCGAATGGCCCAGTACTTCAGTTTTCGCCCGATCGGTGGGAGGCTTTTGTCCAAGACGCCCGGTTAGGTAGGTTTGATCTGCCCTGACGTCCCACCGCGTCGCTGCCGCCATCGAGCATGCTTGCTGATCATGGCAATCAGCACATGCTGGCGGCACGATGCGGCCAGGCAGGTAGAGCGACAACGAACCGACCGAACAGACAGGCGGCAGGCGATGACGATTGGCTCAGAGAGCTTCAGTAACGGCTCGTCAAAAAGTGAAGAGCGGTTCCCATCGCAGCTCGGCCAGTACCGGCCAGGCGGGCGCCGGGAGGCCGGCCGGGTGGCCTCCAACGAGGCCAGTGCTGACCTGTCGCCGAGGAATGGAACAGGCATGCTTGATCCACGCAACGCAGTACTCGAATCGCGCAAAGCATCACATGACGCGCGCGGCACGGCGCTTGACAGCACAGCGCCGATCGCATCTTCGATCATGGCCTCCAAGCTCGGAGAGCCCGTGATGCGTGACCTGAATGACCTCACGCAACCGGTGGCCGCAGCGCACTGCGAGTCGTGGGACGGCCATGCAGCTGGTTCGTTGGTTGATCACCCGCTGTTGCGGGGACTCTTGCTGGAGTTGCCGCCCAAGGGCGCCTTGCCACCACCCGAGTATCTCGATCGCTGGTTTGAAGCGGCCCGCTCGATCCTCGACCTGCTGTACACGATGAACGCGCGATCGTAGGCACGGCTAGGTCCCAGCACGGGATCGTCGGCTCTTGCCGCGCTGCCGCCGTGGTTTCCCGCTTGCGTGGGAGGCCCTGCGGTCACGTGCCAGGGGCGGCGGAACCGCCCTGCGAAGCAGCTCCTCCATGAGGTTTGCCGAAAGGGAGTGCGGATCGATGGCACGGGCGCGTTCGACCGCCACCCCTGATCGGATGCCGTCCCCGGAGCGCCAGCAGGCGTAGGCGAGCAGAACGGCTGGCTCCACGGCCATGGCCGGCTCACAGCGGCGCACGACATCTGTCCACAGGGCGACTTGGATGGTTCTTGAGGACAGGGTCGTGCCTGCGTCGTCGATCATCAGGAGTGCACGATCGCGGAGTTGGCGATCGGTGGCCAGCAGGACTGTCAGCCATGCCAGCTCCGCATCTGTCATCCTGCTGCCCAGGGTGTAGCGGTCGACTGCGTCACGCAGTGCCGCAGCACCGCTGCCGCCGATCTCGCATAGTGGCGTCTGGCTGAGCCGGTCTCGGGCGGCGCTGGTTTCCTGGCGAATGAGTGACAACGCCGATCCCTCTGGCGGTCCGAGGGTCCGGACGAGCGCCTCCCGATCCCGGAGGGCGACGAAACCCGCGAGCGTCGCTTCAGCAGCGACCACGGTGCCCTCGACGTCATATGCGATGCCCTCCGGTGGGCAGCAGGAGGGGTCGCGACACAGATACGACCAGTAGTGCCCCGCCATGGCACGTAACTGGTCGAACACCATGATCCCAGCGCCTCGCATCGCATCGGCTGTCGCCCGCACGGTCTGGTCGGTGCGATCGGGCGGACCGAATCCGACGAGCAGCGCTCCGTCAGCCTTTTGGTTCCGCAGGACCTGGGTCAGGTATGCGGCTAGGCCCAGCACCTCGGACGACCGGGCAGCGGGGACTGGCAGATCGCACCGGGCGTGGAAGACCAGGGCTGCCTCCCGAAGCCCCAACACGACGAGACTGTCGGCCGGGTGGAAACCGAGGAGGTAGGGGATTGCCGCGAGCACATCGGCGGGGCACTGAAGGCGTAGCCGGGGAGGGGTCGGCAGATGAGTCATGTACGGAGCCTGCCCGGCGTCCGAGGATGTCCGGAAGACTGAACTTGGGTCTGTGGACAGGCTGCGGTCGTCATCCACAGACCGATTGTCGTTCTTGACGTGTGCCTGGTCGCAGAGTATGGGATGGCGGAAAGCGCTCTCTCCTTACTGGATTCGGGTGTGGATCGCAATTGCCCACGGGAGGGATATCAGCAGATGCGGATAGTGATTGTAAGAACGCGTAATGAAGTGGAATGTCGCTAGGATGAGTGCGGCTCGCAGGGAATAGGGAAGGGGGCGGTCGGTCGGGACCGCCCCCTTCATCTGTCACCTGTTCGCATGGTCTTGTGGGCTACGGCAGACGGAATTCGCCATCTTCACTGACAGCGGTGATGAACGTTTCCCACTCCGGCCGTGTGAATCGGACAGTGCCAGCGGTCGGGCTGTTGGAGTTGCGGACCTCGACGTAGCCGTCCAGGTACCTCGCCTCCACACACTGCCCGTTGCTTCCACTTCGGGTGGCCTTCTGCCACCGCTCATTGAGCGCAGCCATGTGCGCACTCCTCTGCTGTCAGGCCGCGCTGGTGACCGTCTCGTCGATGAGTCGGATCGACTCGAGCGGGCTCAGCGCAGCGGCTCGCAGATTCTCAAATACCACGCCGTAGCGCCGTATGTCGTCTGCCTCTTGGTAGATGTCGCCCGTTAGAGCCTCTGCATAGACCACGCTCGGAGTATC
>JAFGOK010000068.1 GCA_016926535.1 Micromonosporaceae bacterium
CCTGACCCACGACCTCAAAGCCCGCTTCGCAGGACTCCCCGGTGTCCTCGCCATCGACACCCCATAGCCATACCGAACGTCGCTAGCCGCACCGCACGACAGGCGAGGTAACCATGAGGAAGCCACAGCAGACCCACACCGTTCCACCGGAAGGTCCTAGATCTGTCGCTCCGCAGCGTGACCGTTATGGCTGAAGACACAGCAGATGATCTTACTCATTTGCCGATGACTCGTCTTTCGTAGTTACGCGGCGGCTGCGGTGCAGGCCAGTTCGTAGTCCCGCAATATCTGGGGGTCCGGCTGAGCTGGGCAAGGACCCGAAAATCTGGCCACGATCAACGTTTTGCGAAGTTTGACGATCATGTCTTCGAAGGACGGCTCACTCTTGCCGGGGTACCACGGCTCGGCCTCGCGGCGGGCGGTGATGTCGTCGGGGTGATAGCCGGCGGTCGCGTACCAGACGACGACCAGTGACTGCACGAGCATCCCGAACGGGACGGTACGTTCGACCGCTCTCGGCAGCCGGTTACGGGCCTGTCCGACGCCCATCTGCTGTTTGCTGGTGTCCAGGTCGCCGTAGCGGTTGACGGTGACCGTGCGCCAGGTAGCCGAAGCCGCCAGGTCTTCTGGCTTGCCCAGCTTGTCGCCTTTGAGCCTGGGTCGGCCAGGCCGGCCGGTGGGCGGTGGGGCCGGGGCGTACAGGGTGGCGTTGTGCGGGAGCCGGGTGGTCCAGGTCGTATGTGCCTTACCCAGATGCGGTGCGGCATCGGTCGGGATCTCACCGGCCGGGGCGGCAAGGGCCTTGCCGTGGTACGCGGCGTCGCCCACACCGTGGATGCGGTACGTCGGCAACGCCCGCACCAGCGCGGCGATCATTTCGGCGGCCAGGTCGACGTGGCTGGCCGTACCCTTGCCCTGCCACAGACGGAACAACACTGGCAGGCACACCGGTGAGGAACAGAACGGCAGCCGTACCACGATCCCGGCCATCACCCACCGGTTCCCGCGTCCGATCTTGTGTTTGCCCTGGTCGGCGCCGTCGTGGGTCCAGAACGCTGCGTGGACCTTGCGACCCCAGCGGCGAAACAGGGTGTCGTCGATGCTGACCGTGATCGAGCACACCGGGGTGTCGGCCGGGCCAGCCGATACCTGTTGCGCGCCCGGCAGCAGCGCCAGGATCAGCCCGATCATCACCTTCCGCGGCCAGTTCTGCTACGTCGCCCTGCCCGGCCGAACCCACACCCGCTGGTTGCGCCGACCCCGCACAGATCCCCCGTCGCCCGTGCTGCGCCTGCGATACCAGGGCAACATCGACCACTGGAAGATCGCTATCTACAAGTACAGCAGCGAGAGCTACACCGAAGCCGAACTCCCCACCAGTTTCGGACCCGTCACCGGAACCCCCGAAGAAGGCGTCAACCGCACCTTCCCCCTCTACGCCGGACCTCGACGCAAACCCTGACCAGCACACATCACAGCGAGTAATCGCCACTCAAAGCGAAAGTGCGAAACACGAGGATAATCACCTGTACGTTCCCAGCCATGATCGTTGCGTTGCGTAGCTGCGGGCTCGGGACCTTCCGGTGAGATGGTGTGGGTCTGCCGTGGTCTCTCCACGGTCACCTCACCGCCGCGCGGTGCGGCAGGTGACGTTCGAGACGATTATGGGATGCCGATGGCGTTGGCACTGGAGCCGCCGTGTGATCATGACACCGCGAACACTGGACAGTCATGGGCCTGCGAATCCTGAGGGCGGTGGCGTCCAGGGCCGGTAGGGTCCGCGTCCCGCCAGCGCTCAGCCGCCACTGGAGCTGTCGGTGCCAGGGCGTCCGGCATCCGGGTCGTGAGGGACCGGCCGGAGCAGGAGCCGCGCTGTTCGCCGGTGCCCGTCCAACGCGAGCATGGCTGCGGCGAGGGTCGGCGGATGGAGCTGATCCTCGCCGCGAGCCAGCATCGTCTCTGTGGTCCGCAGCATGTCCCTCGCTGCGGCGACGAGTGCCTGGGCCGCTATCTGGCACCCGTGGGTCGACTGATGGCTGCTGTCACGGGCCGGGTTCAGCCGGCCCACCACGTCAATGATCCGCAGATATCCTTCGACGAGATCCTGTTCTGCCGCAGTGAGTGCTGGAAATCGCATATCCTGCACTGCTCGTGCTCCTCTTGTCGTCGTGCGGGTCCGGAAAGCCCGGTTGGCGGGGCCGCGGCTTGCGGAGTCCGGGCCGCACCGTCCCCGTCAATAATCCCCGTCGGCGGTCCATCCGCAGCTCAGCTTCGCTGAGGTCTCGCGGTCGATCGAGAGGTCCACGCCAGGTCGCTAGACTCGATGAGATCGGGGCAGAGCTGGCCTGGTGAGGGAGGTCGCCGGTGCGGATGAACGGGTGCCATGAGCCGGCCGTTCCGGGTGCCGAGGCCCCTGGAAGGCCGCAGCGCGGCCGGGCGCTGCGGCTACTGAGCCTGCGGTGACCATCGGAGGCCCCGTGCCCGCGGACGTCGGTACCATCCGGCGTCACAACCTCGCGCTGGTGCTGGGATGCCTGCACCGGCGGGGAGGGCTGGCGCGCACCGAGCTCGCCGAGGCAACAGGGCTGGTCCATGCCTCGATCACAACGCTGGTCGGGGACCTCGTGGCCCGCGGCCTGGTTCGGGAACGGAAAGACCATCCGACCTCCGGCCCGCCACCTGGCCGGGGCAGGCCGCGGACCATCATCGAAATCGTCCCGCAACGATGTGTCGTGCTCGCTGTCCAGATCGGGCTGGAGTCTGTGACCGCGACCCTGAGCGACCTGGATGGCACCAGCCACTGGTCGACCGAGACCCGTCATGGTGCCCGGTACGGCGACCCCGAGCCGGTTGCCGCTGCGGTTGCCGCGGCCCTCGCCAGGGCACAGCAGTTCGCGCGTGAGGCATCCGGCGTGCTGGCCCACTGCGTGGTCGCCATGGCCGGGCCGGTCGACAGTGCCTCCGGCGTGGTGGTCGCCGCGATCGATTTCGGCTGGGACCATGTGCCGCTGCTGGCTCTGGTCAGTGAACGAGCCGGAGTCGAGTGCGCGATGACGCTGGTCAATGACGGCAGTACGGCGGCGCTGGCAGAGTACCGGGCACTGTGCACTGAACGCGGAAGGTCGGGGTCGGGTGCGGCCGCGCCTGGGGACAGGGAGGCGCCTCCCCGCGCGACGATGCCGAGAGTGATGGTGTACGCCAAGGCCGATACTGGGGTCGGTGGGGGCATCGTCATCGATGGCCAGATTTTCGGCGGTGAGAATGGCCTGGCCGGCGAGGTGGGACACGTTTCCGTTGACCATGCCGGGCGCGCCTGCCACTGCGGCTCGCTGGGTTGCCTGGCGACTTACGTTGGGCCAGACGCGCTGGCGGCGGATGCCGGGCTTGGTGCGCTCGCCGAGGCTGAGGGCGTGAGTGCGGCGATGGCGCGCCTGCTGTGCCAGGCGAGGGCCGGGGAATCGCGGACGGTTGCCGTGCTGGAGGCTGCCGCGGAGATGCTCGGTTCAGGTCTGCTGTCGGTGAGCGATGTGGTCAATGCTGGTCATCTCGTGCTCGGGGGCTATTTCGCAGACCTGTCCGACTGGCTGCTCCCCGGGGTTACCCGGGTCTTCAATCGCAGACCAGTCGCGCTGCACCTGCCTCCCGTCCCGGTGACGCTCGGCCGGCTCGGTCGGCGTGCGGTCCTGGACGGTGCCTTGATCCTGGGTTTCGAGCGCGTGCTTGCCGACCCGACGCTGGTTCCCCTGCGCTGAGCGTCCGCACGTTTTTATGCAGGCCTTGAAAAAATTTGTTGCCTCGGGCAGACTTCCGGTACCTCGCCCCGTGGGTCCATCCGCGGCAACGATCCCGGGGTGGCGTCATTACTACCTGTTACCGCGCTGGTCGCCTGTCGGCGGCATCTCCACCACTCCTGGATCCCCATTTTTCCGGTCGAGTCCGCTTCGCGGTCCTCGTCCCCGCAACTCTGCTCTCTGGAGTCGCCATGTCATCGTCGACCCCTGCGTGTGACGCAGTTGTCATAGATCCATATGAATATAATCTCTCGGGAAAGCAGCGTACCGTCCTTTCCGGCTCCCTGCTGCTGTCCTTCACCGGGATGTTCTCCGCCTACGCGGGGCTGGCCGCCGTGCTGCTTCCCGCTCAGGTCGCGGCCGTCGATCCGGACAGCAAGGAGGCCTCGCTCGCACTGATCCTGTCGACGTCCGCCTTCATCACCCTGTTCGTGCAGCCGATCATCGGTGCGATTTCCGACCGTACCCGGTCACGCTGGGGCAGGCGGAGCCCGTGGATGGCGCTGGGCGCCGTCGGTGGTGCACTGTTCCTGCTGGTCATCGGGCATCTGACCACCATCGCCCTGCTGATGGCCGCCTGGGTTGCCATTCAGGTACTGCTTAACATCTTGCAGGGGCCGCTCACAGCGATCCTGCCCGATCGGATCCCGCCGGAGAAGCGCGGGGTCGTTTCGGCCTTCATCGGCATCGGATCGCAGGTTGGCGCCACCGTCGGAATCATCGTCGCAGCCCAGTTTACGCGGGACAGCGCGTTCTCCCTGGGATATACGATCTTCGCGATCGTCGTGCTGATCGTGGTGCTGGCCATGCTGCTGCTCAACCGGGACGCCGACAATCGGGCCGTGCCGGTGGCGCCGTTCGGCTGGCGCTCCTTCCTGCGCGGCTTCTGGGTCAGCCCCAAGACTGCCCCGGATTTCTGGTGGGCGTTCATGGCCCGCGTGGTGCTGGTCCTGGGCTACTGGGGGGTCACGGCCTACGGGCGGTATGCCCTGGAGGACTACTTCAAGGTGGGCGACCAGGTCGACCAGGCCCAGTCGCTCTCGTCCGTCGTTCAGCTGATCACGGTACTTGTCGCGTCAGCCGGGTGTGGCTGGCTTTCCGACCGCCTGGGACGGAGGAAGATCTTCGTCGGAGGAGCGTCGTTCGTCATGGCGTTTGGCCTGATCATTCCGCTGCTGATGCCGACGCTCACCGGGTTCTACCTGTTTACCGCTGTGCTGGGCTTGGGCTACGGCGCGTACATGTCCCTCGACATGGCTCTGATGACCCAGGTGCTGCCGTCTGCCAAGGACGCTGCCAAGGACCTGGGGCTGCTGAACGTGGCAACCAACGTCCCCCAGTCCCTGGGCCCGACACTTGCCGGGGTCATCGTCACCAGCTTTGCCGCCGGCGCAGACAAGGTGCCTGGTTACCGGGTGCTGTTCGGGGCAGGTGCGGTGCTTGTCGCCCTTGCCGCAATCATGATCAAACCAATTCGGAGTGTCCGCTGATGTTGGATTCTGGCAACGACCCGGTTGCTGTCACCCGCTTCGGGGCCGTTCGTGGAGCGTGGCGCGGTAGCGCCACGCCACGCTCCGCCGCATTCCTGGGCATCCCGTATGCGCAGGCCCCGATGGGTGAGCTCCGGTTCGCCGCCCCTCGCCCCCCTGCCCCATGGCAGGGGGAGCGGGACGGCAAGCATCCTGGGCCGACCGCGCAACGGTTCCCGTTTGCTGAGGTGACCACCATCCCCGAACCGAGCACCCCGGGCGACGAGGTTCTGAATCTCAACGTGTTCACCCCTGCCCCGGGGGATCCGGAGGCCTTACTGCCGGTTCTGGTGTGGATCCACGGTGGTGGGTACTTCGCCGGTTGCCAGAACAGCCCCTGGTACGACGGGGCGGCCTTCAACCGAGACGGCATCGTCACGGTCTCCATCGGCTACCGGTTGGGCGTCGAGGGCTGGCTGCACGTTGATGGCGCGCCGGACAACCGGGGGGCGCTCGACTGGCTGGCCGCGCTGCGGTGGGTTCAGGAAAACATCCAGGCGTTCGGCGGCGACCCGTCCAGAGTGGCCGTTGCCGGGCAATCGGCTGGCGGCGGGGCGGTGCTCACCTTGCTGAGCATGCCGGCGTCCACCGGGCTGTTTCACAGGGCGCTGGCCATGTCCGGGGCGATCGGTGCGTTTGGGTCGACGGCGGAAGCGGCGACGCTGTCCGGCGAGTTCACCGCGCTGACTGGCCTGCCAGCGACCGTCGAGGCGATGAGCTCAATGTCCGTCGAGGCGCTGGACGCAGCGACCAGGGGCCTAGTCGCTGCGAACAAGGAGATCACGCGTCTCAGGCTCGCCCCGTTCGTGGATGGCGACGTGATTCCGTATCCGCCGCTGGAGGCGTTCGGCCGGGGGATCGGTGCGGATGTGTCCCTGGTGCTGGGATTCACCCGCGACGAGTTCAACTTCCTCGGAGCGTCCACAGCGCCCGATCTCCCGGACCAGGCCCTGCGCGCTGTCCTTGTGGGACTCGGCATGCGACCGGACGCCGCTGCCCAGGTGGTGGCACACCACCATGGCCGGGCTGGAGAGGTCGTCGGCCAGGCAATCACCGACGTCACCTTCCGTTGTACTGGCTCGCAGGTGGCAGACCGCCGGGTCCGCGCGGCCAGTGGCGGCGCCGCGCGCACGAGCCCCGCTGCTGGCGGCGCCGCGCGCACGAGCCCCGTTGCGACGCTCGAGCGCCCGGCCGCGACCTGGCTGTACGAGTTCGACTGGGCCCCGGCGTCCGGCCGGATGCCCGGGCTGGCGTGCCACTGTGACGACCTGCCGTTCTGGTGGGACGGGCTGGACCGGGAGGGGGTGGCAGCGGCGATCGGACCGCGGCCCCCGCAGAGGCTCGCCGATCGGATGCACCAGGCGGCTGTTGCCTTCGTGACCAGCGGCGACCCGGGCTGGGCCCGGTACAACCTGGAACACCGGTCGGTCCAGATCTGGGACGAGATCCCGGAGTTGCGCCTGGATCCCCTGCACGACCTGCGACGGCAGTGGGAAGGGCCAGGCGCCTGAGCGCAGGGCGCTGTCTCGGCGGGATCGCCGGCTCCGGCCGGCGATCCCGCCGCTTCGTTCTGCCTGCGACGGGTTCGGTCACGTAGCGCGGGCTGCCTGCGACGGGTCCGGTTCGGTCACGTAGCGCGGCTTATCAGAAACAAAGCGTTGCCATTCCTTATACGTACCTTGTCGCCCACTCAACGGCGGACCAGAGATGTTGACAGTGCAGCACCCATGGCATGAAATCGAAGTCCATTCCTGGTCTATACCGGTCCAGCGACCGGCCCCAAGGAGTCCCTTATGCGCAGATCTCTCCGATCGGTGCTCATCGGATCGGCGGTCGCCCTAGCCGTCGGCGCCACAGCCTTCGGCGTCTGGCCGGCCCAGGCCGCGACCGGCGCCATCACCAACCCTGGCTTCGAATCCGGCCTGGCCGGCTGGTCCTGCGCCGCGACGGCCAGCTCGGGGACCGGCCACGCCCGCAGCGGATCGCAGTCGCTCATCGGAGCTGTCACCACAAGCGACCATGCCAAGTGCACCCAGACCGTTTCGGTCTCCCCGAATACGACATACACGCTGTCCGCGCACGTCAACGGAGCGTACGTCTTCCTCGGCGCGACCGGCACGGGCGGCAGCGACCCCAGTACCTGGACCCCCGGCACGGGCGGGTCGTACCAGCAGCTGAGCATGACCTTCACCACTGGAGCCAACACGACCAGCATCGCCGTCTACGTCAACGGGTGGTACGGCCAGGGTACGTACCACGCGGACGATTTCGCGCTGGCCGGCCCGGGCGGTACACCGACCACCGGCCCAGCGACCCCGACCCCGACAGCGACCCCGACGGCGAGCCCAACGGCGAGCCCGACCTCCAGCCCGTCGCAGTCCCCGACCTCGTCGCCGACCGCATCCTCGCCCACCACGGCCCCGCCAACCACCGCTCCCCCCGCCGGCGCACTTCCGAAGCACCTCCTCACCGGGTACTGGCAGAACTTCAACAATGGCGCGGCGACCATGCGCCTGAAGGACGTCTCTCCGAACTACGACCTGATCGCGGTTGCCTTTGCCGACACCGACCCGAGCAAGCCGGGAGGGGTGCTCTTCAACGTCGACAGTGGTCTGTCCTCCGCGCTTGGCGGGTACACCAA
>JAFGOK010000437.1 GCA_016926535.1 Micromonosporaceae bacterium
TCAGCGGGTCGGCGGGCCGATCAGTTGTTGCTCGATCTGCGTTGTGGAGATCAGCGCCCATCTGAGCGTCCTCCGGCCGATCACGACTCCGATCATGTCGGCGCGGATCCGGGTCAGCCAGCTCGCGGAGTCACCAAGCCCAAGCGCAGCCGAGGCGACGTACGCCTCGTTGGGAGTCAGCGGCTGGAGCAGGGCGAGATCGACTCGGGCGAGTACATCCAGATCCGACTGGCCGAGCTCGTCTCGGACCAGCAGGGTGGTCCGCCACGCAGCCTCGACGACGGGTACACCAGTCGCGCCGACCGGGCCGATGTCGATCACCAGCAGCTGCGGGCGGGCGGGGCAGGCTGGTGGAGGCTCGATGACGCGGCCCGGCGTGACCATCGTGACGGCACCGGACCCGTGAATGCCAACTCCGCGGAGGAACGGCTCCCAGGCATGCGGCCGGCCGGACATGACGATGACCTGAGATCCCACCGCGAGAGCCCGGAGCACGAGTACCTGCGCGCAGCGCAATCCGCCTACGATCTCGGCCCGGGTTGGTTCAGGCCGGAAGAGCCGGATCGTTACGGGCTCACCGTGCCGGTTCGTCCCGAGCATCATGCCGGCGCCGCCGACGGGTACGCGGAGCGCTCCCAGGGTCGATGCGCTGACCGGCAAGCCACTGCCGTCCACCCCGAGACCGGTACTGCCAGCGACGACTCCGGCCAGGATCGCCGAGGATCCGCCGGCGACCCCACCGAGCGGCAAAGTGGCGGCAAGCGCGTCCAGTTGGGTGCCGTCAAGGGGGATCGCGTGCGCCCCGACCGAGCCGAGAAGCGATTGCAGCGAGCTGACCAGGGCGGTCAGTGCCGCCGGTGACGTCGCGGCCAGGCGGACGACCAGCTCCGCCCGGATCTCGGAGAGGTCGGTCCCGGTACGCTCGATGGAGAGGGCGGTCGTCGTTGAGCCGCCCTGCATCGTCAGCAGGCGGGTCAGGATGGCCGGAGCGAGCTCGCTGCGCAGGTCCGGCCAGCGGGTGAGCAGGAAGCAGGACTGCCGCATGCCGCCGATCTCCACGCCGGACCAGCTCTCCCTGACGGGGTTCGACTGGTCGTGGCCCGCGAGGTCGCCGATGGTCTGGAGCACACTGTCCCCAGCAAGCGCTCGGCATGGCAGGGTCACGCGATCAAGGCGCCTGCGGACTCTGCGGATCGCGCTGGACAGGGTGCGCCGCAGGTCATCCTCTGCGAACCCCCCTGACCGCCGCACGTGGACCGCGATCAGAACCCGCTGCTGAGCGAGGATGCGGCCGTCGGTCAGCTGCCGGTAGGAGTTGGCCGCGGCAGCGGATCCGGCGCTCATCGTCGGCGCTGCGATCCCCGTGAGCAGGAGTTGAAGCCGGACGATCGGCTGGTCGGCCGTTGCCGCAGGCAGCAGCGACCCGAGCGCTGGGACGGCCATGCCGACATCTGAGAGCAGGGCGCTGGTGTTGCCGGCCTCAAGGATGGCCGTCAACCCGTACGCATCCTCGACGACGCCGACCGGGGTGCCGTCGATCTCGGTTGAGGAAGTGATGGCTCCGGGGCGAAGCAGGTCCAGCAGGGCGGCTGGTGGGCTGCCAGCCGGCAATGACCTGCGCCGGCCGAAGTACCGCGCACCCTGGCCGATCCAGAGGTAGAGCCAGCGGCGCCGCATCCGTCCGAATGCGAGGACCAGCAGCAGCAGGGCAAGAGGCCCGCTGGCCGCGAGCCAGATCGGATCTGCCGCGGCAGAGGCCGCGACGAGCACGACGGCGAGTTGTGCCACGACGATCTGCCCGGCCCGGAGCCCGAGCAGGGTCCCGCGTGAGCGAGCCCGGCCGTTTGGCTCATCTCGGCGTGGGGCGCTGCTGATGACCGGAGGGCCGGAGGTGACACCAGCCGGCGTGGCGCCGCCTCGCTGTGGCGGGAAGCCTTGCCGGGGTGCCGGCTGCGTCATCGCCACGGCTGTCCTCCCCGAAATATCGTCCGGCCGCCTATCGTAGGGCTCTGCCGCCTCCTTTGGTGGACCCCGGAGCCCTCCGCAGCCCATTCGCAGGGCTTTCGTTGGCTGGATGGAGCCTGACCTCGGGCGATTGAAGCGTTGGGGGGGGTAGACCGTGGCGTCCCGCCAGGATCAGTTGCATTCATACCAGTTCATGGTGCAGCGGGTCATTGCAGCACTGGTCATGCGCGAGACCGATCCGGCACAGTCGCCGTTTCGCAGGGTCGCCGGGGCGGTGCTGGTTGGCGTGTTGCTCGCCGCACTGTCCCTGGGCGGTGCGGCGGCCTACGGTCTGATCGTCCCGGGCGGCTCCAGCAGGTGGAAGACCCAGGACGCGGTCATCGTCGAGAAGGGGTCCGGCGCACTGTTCGTCTACCGTGACGGGAAGCTCAATCCGGTACTGAATTACACCTCTGCCCTGCTTCTGGTCGGCGCGCCCAGCCCGAGGACCGTCTCGGTCACCCGGGCCTCACTGGAGGGGGTCCCGAGGGGATCGACGTACGGGATCCTCGGTGCGCCGGATCTGCTCCCGGCACGGCATCGTCTCAGTGCCGGGACCTGGACCGTCTGCACGAGTCGTTCCGGGGTTCAGCAGCGGCCGACGTCGACGTTGTTCGTCACCGGTGCTCCGGACGAGGGCGGCCGTGATCTCGCAGGTGGGGAAAGCCCCGAGGCCATCCTGGTCGCGACCCCGGATGGGGCCAGGTACGCCATCATCGGCAACCGCCGCCATCTCGTCCGGGATCCGGAGATCATCCTCCCTGGCCTGGTATGGACGGCGGAACCGATCCCCGTTGACCCGGCGTTCATCAGCGCGCTGCCGGCTGGTGCGGATCTCGTCCGGTTCGCGCTGCGGATTGTGGGATTCGGAACCCCAGCAGCCCGCCCAGCCGGGGGCAAGATCGGTCAGGTGTACCTCGTCAAGCGGGTCGGAGGTGGTCAGGACTACTTCGTCGCGCTGGCGGACGGGCTGGCGGCGCTGACCCCGCTCCAAGCGCAGATCCTGCTGGCCGACCCCATGACATCAGCCAGGATCGGGGTGTCAGGAGCAACGGGGCTGAATTTGGGCATATTTGCAGCTATGGGTGCTGAAGTGTCACAATTTGCTCCGAGCGAGGGGGAGGGTGCTCTTCCCCTGACTCCGCCGCCCCTGGTCGCTACGGCTTTCGGGGCGCTGTGCGCCACGCTGGGTGGTGTTGACGGTTCAGCCCGTGTTCGTAGAGGAGTTCTGCTGAAAGCGCCGTCTGAAGCGGTTTCGGCGGGTTCTGTGGCCACCGGTGCGGCTGTGCTGGCCGACCGGGTCGTCGTCGGTCCGGGCGAGGGCGCGCTGGTGGCAGCGAGTCCTTCGGCTGGCGCGACGTCTGCGACCGTCAGCCTGGTCACCGACACCGGCATGCGGTTCGCCATCTCAGACGAGGAGGTCCTGGGCATGCTGGGATACGGCGGGCGATCCCCGGTGCGCCTGCCCTCGGAGTTGGTGTCACTTGTCCCGGCAGGACCCGCCCTGGACCGTGAGGCGGCGCGAGCGCCCGTCGGGTAGCGCCCGTCGGGGATAGCGCCCGGCGCCCGATCTCGTTGTCCACAGGCGGTCATGCGGGTCTGGCGAGTCCTGCCGTGAAGCCGCTACGGTCGGCCAGGTCGGTGTGAAGCCGTCAACGACGGCGACATCGGCTAAAGGGATGCGAAAGCCGACCGGAGTTGAAGTGGGGTGGGGCCGAATGGTGGGGACCCAGGTCAGTGTCGAGATCCAACGCTCGACGGCAGACCGGTTCGACAAGGCCAGAGATGATTTCGACACGATGCTCAAGCAGCTGCTGTCTCGGCTTGAGGGGTTGCAGGGTGCCTGGGTGGGCGCTGGCGGCCGGTCCTTCAATGAGACGAAGCTGCGGTGGGCGGAGGACCAGTCCGCTCTGCTGACCATGCTCAGCCAGACCGCGCAGCTCATCCGGGAGTCGGGCAATCTGTATGCGACCACTGACAACGAGGCCGGGGCGCGCATGGCGGCACCTGGGAGCGCCGGCCCGGTCCTGCCGCTGTAGGGCAACGCGCGGAAGGGGAGTGTGAGATGCACGACAACGGCATGCTGGTCGTTCAGTTCGCCGCGCTGGAACAGGCCAGCGCGGACATCAGGGGCGCGGTCAACAAGCTTCAGTCCGGGCTGGCGGCCCTTGATTCCGCGGCCCAACCACTGGTTCAAATCTGGGACGGCGAGGCCAGGGACCAGTACAACCAGCGGCAGCAGCGGTGGACGTCCTCGGCGAATGATCTCATCGCGATCCTGGGCGACATCCAGAGGCGACTCGACGATTCGCTCGCGGGATATGTCGACGCGGAGCGACGCGGCGCCGGGCTGTTCACCTGATCCGCCCTGCTGGCGACGGCCGCTCGGGGCGCCAGCGACGCCTGGCTCCGTGCGGGAGTGCGATGGCGAGGGCCGTGAAGACGAGGGCAACGGCGCAGCAGGCTCCAGCGACAGCCAGCGCGAGGTTTCTGGTCCGGGCGGCCCGCGCTGCGGTGCGGCCAGGGCTGGCCTGGAGGGGCGCAACGCCGGCCAGGCGTCCACTCGTATCAGTGACCTGCCCGGTCACAGCGCGGTAGGGATTGACCACCCCGGCGCCGTACTCGGGGCTTCCCGGCTCTCCGGGCGCCGGATCTGCCGTCGCGGTCAATCTGGCGGCCACCTGGCTCGCGGAAAGGGCCGGGTGGTACTGCCGCACCAGCGCGGCCGCCGCAGCGACGAACGGTACCGCGAAGCTGGTGCCCCGGTAGGTGGCGTGCCCCCGGCCTAGGGCCGCCGCGACGATCTGCTCCCCTGGGGCGACGAGGTCGACGTAGGCTCCCACCTGGGAATCGGCCGCCCGCTCTCCCCCTGGGCCGATCGCCCCGACTCCGATGACTCCGGGGTACGCGGCAGGGTATGGAATGGGGTCCCCAGCGGCATGCTGGTTGCCTGCGGCCGCGACGACCACGACGTCGTGGTTGACCGCGTATTCGATCGCCTGCCGCAGCGCGTCGTCGTTCTCTGAGGTCACCAGCGATAGGTTGAGGACATCGATGTCTCGGTCGACTGCCTCGACGATTCCCCTGGCAAGGCCCTGCATGCTCACGGCGCGCCCGTTGGCGGTGCCGTCGATCTCCTGCCGCTCGCTCACCCGAACGGGCATGATCTTCGCCCCTGGGGCAATGCCGCGAAAGCCCACGCCGCTGGCCGGGCGAGCCGCGATGATGCTCGACACCGCAGTACCGTGGCCGACGCAGTCCACCTGACCGTTGCCTTGCGGGTCGAGGCTGTCGATCCCGGCGACGACGGCGTCGGCTAGTTGCGGATGGGTCACATCGACCCCAGAATCAACCACCGCGACCAATTGTCCTGTCCCGTCCGCGATGCCGTTGAGGCGTTCGAGGCCGTATCGTTGTTGTGCCCACGGCACTGAGGTCTCGATTTGGCCTCGGTGAGCCTCGCTAGTGGCGCAGCCAGCGGCACTGGCCGGGGTAGTGACAGTCACGAGAGCTATTCCGACCGCGCCAAAAGTCGTCAATAATCCACATATGACGGTGAACAGCGCTGTTCGTGCGGTGCGAGGGGTTGTGTCAGTGCGTCTTCGTACGTTCAGCATCAACGCCTCCACACCCGGCGGTGCCGGCGGCTGGTCCCCTGCCTGCCGGTAGGAGATCGTAGCCGGACCTGGCACGACTGGCTGACCCTTCGGGCGGGCTGCAGCATCGATTTGCTGGGGTCGCGAAGGCGAGAAGGCTTCATCGACGGACGTCGTGTCCGAAGATGAGGAGGAGAAGAGACGTGCGGCACTACTCGTCGCGCGCCTTGTAGGTTAAGTTTCGCGCGGAGCGGATGTGCGTAGGGATCAAGGGGGTGGCCGTGTCCGACTGGGTGCCGGCCACTGATGCTGAGCGAGCGATGCGTGACGCGCTCAAAGTGGGTGATCAGGACCGGTATTTCAAGGTCCTGGCGCACACGGAGCTGCTGCTGCCCGTGCCAGCCGAGGCACCGGGAAAACCCCAGGGCGGCTGGGGTACGTGGGCTGCCCAGGGCCGTACCCATGTTCTGGCCTTCACATCGTTGATGGCGCTGCGGGCATGCCTCGCGGACCACGCCGGGACATACCGGCAGGTGCCGTTCAGGGACCTTGCGCAGAACTGGCCGGAGCAGTCGTGGTGGCTCGCTGTCAACCCAGGACTTCCGATTGAGGGATATCTGCCCGCCTGGTATATCGGCCAACTCGGCGCCGGGCACCCAGGTGAGAGCCAGCCGGAAGGGGCCAGACCCGACGAGATCCGGCGCGGCGGGGGCTATCCCGGCGAAGGCCAGCCACCGAGCGGCGAGATCCGCCTACCCGGCCGGACGCTCGGGGCGAACGCCCGGATCGAGCACGCCCGGCGGCTGAAGGCGCGATCGCCGGCCGACGCCACTGCCCACCAGCCTGCCGATCCGCGGCCTCCCGAGGAGACCCCGCGACCGTTCCAGACACCGCAGCGGGCCATGTACGAGCGTCCGAACCCGCCGCCGTCTCCTGCCCCGCTGCCGATAGCGCTTCCGCCCCTGCCACAGGTGCCGCCCTCGTCGTTCCTGCCCCAGCCACCGCAGAGCCAGCTGGACGGTGGCCGGAGCCTGCGGGATCTTGACCGCCGCCCGGATGACAACGACCCGATGGGATGGGCTCGCGGTCAGCCGTCTGCGGCGTCCCAGGCTGACCGTGAACGCCCAGCGACATCGCCCTTGGGCGGCGCTCGTGCCAGCCGTGCTGGCGGGGTGCGCCGGCTGACGGTTCCGCCGCTCGCTGTGCGAGGTTCCAGCGGCCGTCAGCTTCCGGACCCGGCCCGCCACCAATCGGCAGAGCCGGCGAAATCGCCAGTAATGCCCAGCGGCGTGCCCCGGCACGGCGCTGCCGACACCGATCAGCGGCCACTGATCATTGAGGGCGCCATCGTCGAAGAGGGCAGGAGGTCCCTGCAGCAGGGCTTTGGAGCGTCGCCTGCGATGTCACCGCCGTCCCTGTTCACCCCGACCTCCGGGGCCGCGACAGCCTCTGCTTCGGTGCCGAGGCCGCAGGCCCCTGCGCCGGCTGCCCCTGCGCCGGCTGCCCCTGCCCCTGCCCCGGCTGCCCCCGCTGCCCCGGCTGCCCCCGCGGCGACAGCACCGGCGTCGGGACTGCCACGCCGCGTGGCGCGGCCGTTGACGGCGGCATCTTCGGAGATCTTCGAGGAGACGCAGCCGCCGCCGGAGCGACCGGTTGAGGGCGATCAGCAAGAGATCGAGGGTTTCGTCCCGGTCAACACCGTCGAGGAGAGTCTCCTTGAGGCGGCCCAGCAGCGTCGTACGGACCGCTTCCTCTCGACGCTGCTGCTCGCGAAGGTCCTCGTCCCTGGGTGGGCGGACAACGACGTTCCGGATCCTCAGCACTGGGCGGTTGAGGAGATTTCAGGGACAGAGCACTTCACGGCATACACCTCGCAGGAGCGTTTGGCTGGGCGGCTCGGCCCCGATGCGCGGGGGGGATGGGCGCGGTTCACCACGCTGATCACGGTCTGGCCGGGAGATCACCTCTCCTTCGCCGTCAACCCGGACACGCCGGTCGGCGCGACCCTGCCGGGGAACGAGGTCGTCGCCCTCGCGAGTTGGGCCGCCAAGATGGGACTGACCGATGAGGCGGAGCAGGAGCCGGTTTCAGCCGTCGAGCCAGAGGGAACTGTCGAAGAGCCGCTGGTGATGCAGAAGCCCATTGCCTCGCAGCAGGCTTCGCTGTATCTGGAGCGGGGGTACGACCGCGTTTCGGGGTTCGTCCATCGCGCGAACGAGGTCGACCATCTGTGTACACCGGAGCAGGTGTTCATGACGCTCGGCCTCGGCTATGCCGGATCCTCGTTTAAGTCGGACGCTGACGAGGTGTATCTCCTGCGCTGGCGGGCGTACCGGGGGGATCTGTACCGGATTCCGTACGGCGGGCAGGATGAGGCCGCGATGCGCGCGATGGAGGGTTGGGTCGTTGAGCGGCCACCGTTCCGCGGCAACGGCTTTGTCCCCTGCGAAACGGGGGATGTCATCGCCGAGTTCAAAGTCGACAGCGTCCGGCTTCCCCACGGCGCGCAACTGTGGCGGCTCGATCGCGAGGGCAACGAGCGGCTGATCGCATTGCTGGACGCGGACGGCCCACGCTGGCGACGGGTTGGTGTGTGATGCGCGACGGTTTCATCGTGCGGTGGGGTGAGGTCGAGTACGAGGCAAGTCCGGACGGCGACAGTATCCGCCTGTACCGGCCCGACCCCGCAGACGGCTTCGAGGAGGTTCGGCCGGGCAGGTACCGGCGCATCGTCCCGGCGGCGGAGTGCGGTGGGCTCGGGTACGTCCGCACCACCTGCGTGTGGCGTCAGCAGCCCTTCATCGTGCTGGCAGAGCACGAGGGATGGCTGCGGGTCGAGTACACCGGAGGGCTCGCCCCGGTCGCAGGGGCGCTCGGGCTTGAGGAGTTCGACTACGGGGTCTATCAGGGGTGGGCGCCACGCGCCGAGGTCCGCAACATCCAGGAACACCGCGTCTGACCGCGGGCCGCGACCGGCTCGGACGGGGAGTCAGTCTTTGGATACCCAGCTCAGGATCTCGCAGGTCACCGTCTCCGGCACCTCCTGTGGCGGGAAGTGCCCGACACCGTCCAGAACGCGCCATGCGTATTCCGCCGCGACGTAGCGGCCGGACCCCTGGGCGGTGCGGGGCAGCGCCGCGGCGTCAGCGGAACCGTGCAACTGGAGGGTCGGGCAGCCGATCGGACGCTGAAGCTCCTTGACGAAGCGGTATCCCTGGGGCCGCAGCACGGACCGGGCGCTCCACCGGAAGGCCTCCATCGCGCAGAACGCGGCCTGGGGGATGAGCATGGCCTGCCGGCACATCCTGGAGTACGCGGCGAACCCAGGTGAGTGCGTCCAGGCTGCCGAGCCCCAGCGTTCGAGGTACTCGCCCACGGGGGCAGCGTCTTCGCTGGTCAGCACGTGCTCATACCGGGGCAGCTGAAATCGGAGCACCGGGATCGCCGCCGAGAGTTGCCCGCGTGGGTCTGTCGCCAGCGCTGCCCGCAGACGTAATGGGTGTGGGGCTCCGATCACGACCAGGCTCTCGATGAGCTTCGGGTGGAAGCACGCGGTGGTCCAGGCGAGGATGCCTCCGAATCCGGCCCCAACCAGGGTTGCCCTGCGCTCGCCCAGGGCTCGGACCAGCCCGACGATGTCAGCCGCCAGCGTGTACGCGTCGTAGCCCCGCGGGGGCTTGTCGCTGGCTCCATATCCACGCATGTCGATGGCAACGGCGCGAAATCCGGTCTCGGCAAGTGCGACCAGCTGGTCGTGCCAGGCATACCAGAACTCGGGAAAACCGTGCACCATGATCACGAGGGGGCCACTCCCCGCCTCGACCACATGGAGCCTGGTGCCGTTGGCATGGACGAAACGATGGGTCCACGGGCCGTCGAGCAGCACGCACGAGTCGTCGACCGGGAACCTCATGGCGGACAGCCTAGCTGTCGGACCCGCAGGCTTGACCGATGCGATCGGCCGTCATCTGAACAGGTCCTCGTCGTGCTTGTTGCCGGGGCGCTGGCGGCGCTCTGGTCACCCTCGCCAGAACAGCGGCGTGGTTCGGCTAGGGGGGACATACGGACGGCGCCTCCGCCGGAGGCGCCGTCACGGCTCGTCCATCCGGGTTACCATGCGTACACATCACTCCCGTTGAGCGCGGACCATTGATGGTGTCGCGACAACGTACCTACGCGGCTGCTCGCGCGTGGGTGCCCGGTGGCCGTGCACGAATCCCTCTTGAATCTTCA
>JAFGOK010000438.1 GCA_016926535.1 Micromonosporaceae bacterium
GAACCCTGCCGAAACGCGGTCACGGCGCTGTCGGTTGCCGCCACCCGCTGGCCGAACGCCTCGACCGCCCCACCAGCGCCGCCCTGGACGAACACCAGCGCAGCCGTCGAGCGTTCCCGCTGGAGTGCGTTGACCAGTTCGGACGCCGAGCCTCCCAGTGCCACCAGGGCCCGCGCCCGCTCCATCTGCCCGGCTGTGGTCACCGCCGAGACCACCCCGGCCCCGGCCAGCACCCCGATCGCCACCACCGGCAGAGCCAAGATCAATGCCAGCTTGGTGCGGATCCTCCGATCTTCCAGCCATAACCAGGATCGGCCGGATGGGGTCCTCGCGCCGACGTCGGTCATCGGGGCACCACCCGACCTCCGGTCGCGCATAGACAAGCACCACAGTGACCCAGCACTTGAACGGCAAGTAGATGCTCCAAGGTGGACGGGAACTCATCGCACGCCCGCCCCGGAGTCGTCTGGGCACCGACAGCCGCACCGCCAGAAGTCCCGCAAGGACCGCAGCCGGCTGTTGCGCGGGGCGCCGACTGCGGCATCGGGAATTCATCAGGTACGACAATCACGAGATCTCCTCGGGGAGGAAGGAAGATCGGTTCTGGTGCTGGCGTGTACTGGAGGTCCCTCCGGAGCGCCGCCAGGCAGGTCTGGTGTCGACATTGCCGCTGGCAGCCGCGTCGATCGAGACCACCAAAGCGGACACCCGCAGTGTCCGCATGAACACCATTCGCAATCTCAGATGCGATGCGTCGCCACTACCGCCTTCGGTGGTCCGCTCTGTTTCGAGAGACAGCCGCAGCACTCCAGGGACCGGCGTCGTCCCCTGCCTGTCGCCCGCCACGAGATGGTCGCCGTACGCACAATGCCAGTTCGGTCATCCGCCTACTGTCGGGTGGAAATCACATGCGAACCCGCAGCAGATGACAACCCGCACAAAAGTGCGGGTTGTCATCATCGGAGCTGATGTATTTACTCAGCTCAACGCTGCCAGAATCCAGGCTGGATCAAATCGGGCGACAACCTCGTCGCCACTGCCGGAGTCCCCGGGCCGTGCTCCGTGCCGCCCGGTCGCGGGGTCGAACAGCCGCACCCCTGCTTCCTGAAGCGTCTCAAGGTTGGAAGCCAAGGCCAGGTGCCCCCACAGCCTGTTGTTGATCATTGGGAACATCGCGACCGGGACGCCCGCACCGATCGCCTCGCACAGCACGCCCATGGCGTAGGTGTCCGCGATGCCGCACGCGGCCTTGTTCACTGTGTTGAAGGTGGCCGGGCATACGACCACGGCATGAGCGCGAGGTCCCCGCTTCGGCTCTCCCGGTGACCGGTATTCCGTCTGCGGTCCCGTCCCGCAGACGGCAGCGATTCCGTCGTGGTCCAGCCACGGACTGGCCGCAGGCGTTGCGATGACCACCACTGACCAGCCCGCGCCCACGGTTGCCGCGGCAAGATCAACCGCCCTCGCCGTCAAGGGCGCTCCGGTGACGATCAACGCGAGATGCTTCACCGCGCCGCCTCCAGCACGCCGGCTCGTACCGCCAGATTGTGCAGGGCGTTCGTCTTTCCGCTCCGGCTTCGAGCCACCATCTCCCTGATCATCTCTCGGGCCATCACGTTGTAGCGCAGGGTCTGCGGCGCGGTCCGTTCGGCTTCCAGAAGGTGCAGGGTCGCCTCAGCATCCCGTTTGCGCTGGTGCTGCGCCCAGGCCAGATCGAGGTGTACCTGCGCCCGCCGGCTGTCCAGACCCTCTGGTAGTTGGTTCGGATCCATGTCCGCTGCCGCGCGCAGGGCATCACCAGCGTCACCCAGTTCTGCGGCGACGCTGACCCGATGGATGGCCACATTGGTCGGCCCAAACGCTGTCCACGCGAAGTTCCCGTCCTGGCCGAGGACGGCCGCCAGTTCCTCAGCCACATCCAGCCGCCGCCGTGCCTCTGCCCGATCCGTTCGCCGACCAGCGATCACTGATGAGATCAGCCAGAGCGATCCGGCAACCGAGGTCAGCTCGGGATCGTCCGCCCCTACTCGGCCGCGAAGTTGCTCGGACATGGCCACGGCGAGGTACTCGGCCTCATCGGTCCGGTGCGACCGTAGGAGCGCACACACGATCTGGTAGGCCGCCATGCCCCTGGCCGCCAACGACTCGGCTGCCACCGCCGCCGAAGCAGCCCTGTCCGAGGCCACCAGGGCAATGTCCCCGACCCCGAGCTTGGTCAGGAGCTTCGCCGCCACCACATAGGCCGATACGTAGGCCAGCAGGATCTGCCGGCCGTCGTCCACGTCCCTCGCCCGATGCAGGGACTCCGCCGTCGCCAGCAACTGCGGCAGTTGCACGATCACGTCCTCGTACCGGGCAGACTGATACGTCCGATGCGCCACAGCGGTGCGCGACCGCAGATCCGCCAGGGACAGCCCGGAGGACGGCTTCAGCCCCAGCAGGTGGTCGTAACGTGCGAAGAACCGCCGAACCTCATCCAGGCTGGCTGGCACCCCGCCACCGTTCGGCGCGTACTGCCAGGCCATCCCCGTGAGCGCTTCGACGTCCACATGGAGTACCCGTGCCAGGTCCAACAAGACCGACAGCCGGTCAACGGAACGGCGGCCCCGCTCGACCTGAGACAGCCAGGACTCAGAACGCCCGACCAGACCGGCCAACGCCGCCTGGCTCAAGCCTCGACGGCGCCGGTACGCGGCGATCCGATCTCCCACCGCCCCAGTCCTCGCCATACCCACCAGTCTGACACCAGGCCCACGCAACTCCGTACAAGCAGCTCTGACCCACGATGAAGGTGCGGATCGAGTTGCCAGGCTCGGGTTGAGGCGATCGGCGGCGAGTCGCGGCGCTGGGCATGCACCGCACCGCCACCTCCTGCGAGGCCAACCACTCCGGCCAGCGGCATGCGAACGAATTCCGGTGTCCGCATCGAAACCATTGACGCTGGACGCTGTTCCCGACACGCTCTGTCATGGGTGGTTGGAGACCGACCACCGCGCGGAGGAAAGGAACCAGGCCATGCCCACCCCTGCGTCAACGGCTGATCCGCTGTATCCAGTCAGCAACCAGTTCCCCCTCGGACGCCCGTTCGGAATCCTGCCGAGCGGAACGGATGCGACCCTGCCCGCAGCACTCCCGTTCGGGCTACGGCTGGCGGTGACCACCCCGGCCGCCGATATCGGAGACCTCAGCCATTACGGCTACGACCACGACCAGCAGATCGGCGTGCTGCACACCGAGCAGGGGACGGTACCACTGGCCAGGCACACCACGGGGCAGACCAGGACAGTGACCCACCCGGACGGGCACCGGGGACCCGACAGCGACCAGGACGTGCGAGAAGACTGATCCGGTGAGTCGGCCTGCGACAGTCATGGTGCTCACCCACCCGTTCGACCCCACCGCCGACTTGGTGGTGAGCGAACTGAACGAGCGCGGCATTCCCGTGTTCCGCTGCGATCCCGGCGAGTTCCCGAAGCGGCTGACGCTCACCGCCCACCTCGGCGACACCGGCTGGCAGGGACGCCTGCACCTGCCCGAACGGTCGGTGCACCTGTCGGACATCGGCTGTGTCTACTACCGGCGGCCCACGCTGTTCGATCTGCCCGACGGTCTCAGTGCCGATGTGCGACGCTGGGCATCCCAGGAGGCGCGGATGGGGGTGGGCGGGATCCTGGCGACCCTGCCGAACTGGTTGAACCACCCCCAGCGCATCGCCGCCGCAGAGTACAAACCCGTGCAACTGGTGGTCGCCGCCGAGGTCGGCTTCCGTGCCCCCGAGACCCTGATCACCAACGATCCAGAAGCCGCCCGCGGATTCTGCTTGGAGCACGGGCCGGTGGTGTACAAGTCGCTGACCCCCGCCAGTGTCGCCGACGGCGACACCCACAAGCTGGTGTACACCACCCCGACCAGCGCCGAACAGATCGACGCGTCGGTCGGCCGCACCGCGCACCTGTTCCAGCGGCACCTCAACAGCAAGAGCCACGAGGTCCGACTGACGACCGTTGACGACAGACTGTTCGCTACCCGGATCGACGGCCACAGCCCGGCGGCAACGATCGACTGGCGAGCCGACTACGACCACCTCAGTTACGCCACTCTGGCCGACACGGATATTCCCGTTTCGGTACGCTCTGGCATCCCGGCGTTCCTCGATCGGTTCCGGCTGCGCTTCGGGGTGTTCGACTTCGTCGTTACCTCTGATGGGACCTGGTGGTTCCTGGAGGTCAATCCCAACGGGCAGTGGGCGTGGATCCAGGATGCCACCGGGCAACCGATTGCCGCAGCCATCGCCGACGCCCTGCAACAGGGCACCCCGGTACCAGGGAGGTCTTGACCACCATGACCACACCGGACACCGGCAGGCTACGAAGCAGGATGGTCGAAACCCTGGCCACTGACGGTGATCTGGCATCTCCCGCCTGGCGGAAAGCGTTCGCGGCGGTGCCCCGTCACCTGTTCCTTCCCCGCTTCTACCGGCAGACCACTGATCTGGCCGGATGGGAACCGATCGACCAGCACCACCCCGACTGGCTGAACCTGGTGTACACCAACCAGACCTGGGTCACCCAACTCGACCACGACGACCAGCGCTGGGCCGCAGCCGTCGAGCATGGCTCGGCGACGGGCGTGCCGACTTCGTCGAGCACGGCCCCCGGACTCATGGCCCGGATGCTGGAAACCCTCGCCCTGTCCGACTACCACCGGGTCCTGGAGATCGGCACCGGAACCGGTTACAACGCCGCCCTGCTGTGCCACCGCCTCTGCTCCGACCAGGTCACCACCGTCGAGGTGGATCCCGCGATCGCCGTTCGCGCCCAGCGGGCCCTGACCGAAGCCGGCTTCACCCCGACGGTCATCGTCGGCGACGGCACCACAGGTCACCCGGACGGTGGCCCCTACGACCGGATCATCGCCACCGTCTCCGTGTCCCGCATCCCGCAGGCGTGGATTGCCCAGACCAAGGTGGGTGGGGTGATTCTGGCCAATCTGCACCGGGAGCTCTACGACGGAGCACTCCTGCGGTTGAGCGTCGCTGGCGGTGGTGGTGCGACGGGACGGTTCCTGCCCGGCTACGGCAGTTTCATGCCGGTCCGCTCTCACCCCCTCACCGACACCGGCAGCCTGCTGGACGCCGCCCTCGCCGCCCCGACGGCCGATCGGCGCCCCACCCGGTTGGCCGAATCCGACCTCCACGACCCGGACTTCGGGCTCTTGGCCGCACTACTGGTCGGCGGGGTGGCCACCATCGGCTTCGAACCGGATACCGGCTACCAGCTGTGGCTGCTGAGCCGAGACGGATCATGGGCTTGTCTGCACACCACCAGCGGGCAGATCGAGCAGCACGGCGATCGGCGACTGTGGAACGAGCTTGAAGATGCCCACGACCGATGGCGGGCCTGGGGCCGGCCCGGCCGCGACCGTTTCGAGGTGACCATTGACGCCGACGGAAACCATCACCTGCGCATCGACGGGCGGCCCAACCCCGTCGCCGTGTTGTAGCGGCCCGATCCGCTGCCGAAGGAGCACCGCGCATCGCTTTCGATGAGGCTGATGCGGACATCCACCCCTGTCCGCATCAGCGGGGTTGACGGCTGCCTTCACAGGCGCTTTGGTGGGTTTGATGTCTGTCTCCCTTCTTCGCCCCTGGTGAGGTGTCATGCCCCAGGTTCCCCGCCCGTTGTCACCGCACCAGTCGCTGCGGCACTTCTTCGGCGCTGAACTGCGGACCTGGCGCGAGCGCAGGGGACTGTCGCAGGCGGCGCTGGGTGCGCTGGTGCTGCACAGCGGCGCGGAGATCGGGAAAATCGAGAAAGCTGAACGGTGGCCATCGAAGGATCTCGCAGCCCGCTGCGACGAGGCTCTCGAAGCGGCCGGGGCCCTTTTGCGGCTCTGGCCCCTGGTTGGCACTGAGCGCCAACGGTTGACGCCGGTGCCCGACCTGGTGCCAGCCGAGCTCAGTGGCATGGCCGATCGTCTGGTCCCCTTGCCTGGTTCTGGCCTCCAGCAGGACGCCACCGGGGAAGGCGATCAGGACACGCAGGTGGTGAGCTGGTTGCGACGACGAGATTTCCTGACCACGGTCACGGCCCTGGCCTTCACCGCTCCCGAGGCGGGATCACTGCATGATCGCCTCAACGTCCTGGCGCGAGACATCAGGGTCGACGCTCCGCGTCGCCTTGGCCTGGCGGATGTGGAACGGATCGAGGCCACAACCAAGGCGTTTCGGGAATGGGACAACCAGTGGGGCGGGGGCCTACCCCGGCCGGCTGTTCTGGCGCAGTTGCGGTGGGTCATCGCCGCTGGCAAGAACGCTGTGATAACGGCCGAGGCGACGCGGGCCCGCCTACTGACGGCGACCGCTGACCTGGCAACCGTCGCGGCGTGGACCCACTATGACATCGAAGGCCATGACGAGGCCCGTCGCCTGTGGCTGGTGGCCATCGACGCCGCCAGGGAAGCCGGCAACGCCGGTCTGGTCAGCCACGTGCTGCGGCAGCTGGCCCACCAGGCTCTTCACCTCGACCGGCCTGAGGAGGGGCTGCGGCTGAGCCGGCTGGCCCACGCCACGGCGGCCGACCCAGGCGACAGCGCCGCCGACCTGGCCACCGTCCAGGCCGCCTCGTACGAGGCCTGGTGCTATGCGGTCATGGGCAAGACCCAGTCCTGCGAGCGTGCCCTGGGCCGGGCAGAGGATCACTTCGCAGTCGGTGCGGACGTTGATGAGCCACCTCCGTGGCTGGGCTACTTCGACCAGACCGAGTTCATGGGCCTGCGCGGACACATCTACCACGTATTGGCGGACACGGTGCCCGCGGCTGCGGCCAAGGCCGTGCCCCTGCTCCAGCAGGCCGTCGCCGACCGGAGCGCCATCTACGCCCGTACCAAGACCCTCAACCTGATTGCCCTGGCAGCGGTCTACTTCCAGGGCGGCGAGGAGGTGGGCGAAGGTGTCCGCATCGGACACGAAGCCCTGGCCGGTACTGCTGCTTTGACCTCACCCCGGTCGCGGTCTCGGCTCCGCGTCCTGGAGCGGGCGGCACGGCCATACACGAAGGAACCCGGCGTTGCGGATCTGCGCCAGCACCTACGGACGGCCATCCATGAAGCCGCCTGAGCAACTGGCGGCCGCAGCGCACACCGAGACCGACCTCTTCACGGCGGCGTTGCGTGATCTCGGCCGCCAGCTTGGAGTGGCCACCGCCGGGGCCCAGCCATTGCGGATGCACAGTTCCGGATTCTATCTGCTCCCGCAGGAGCAGATCGTGGTTCGACTGGCTGAGGCCACCGACGAGCACCGCGTCCGCTGGCACACCGCACTCCAGGTGACCAGTTGGCTGACGACACGGGGATTCCCCACCATCGAACCGGCCCACCCCACCGTGGTGAACCTCGACCAGATGGTGGTGAGCCTCTGGCGGTATCTCCCCGAGGCCGCCTCCAGCGCCGACGCTCCGGCCTCGGCGCTGGGTGTGCTGCTGCGACAGTTGCACCAGTTGCCCGACCCGCCATTCGTGGTGCCCGAAGCTCGGCCGCTGGCCAGGCTCGCCCGAGTCATCGTCCTGGATACCGCCCGTAGGGTGCCGGTGCTTTCGGCAGCCGACCGGGCCTATCTTGCCGAGCGGATGGTCGCAGCTGAAGCCGCCTACCAGGAGCTGGACTTTCCCCTGGGCCGAGGGCTGATCCACAACGATGCGCACGGCGGAAACCTGATGGCCAACCAGCGCAGCCCGCTGGGGTACGTGCTCGGAGACTGGGATGGTGCCTGCTGGGGGCCACGGGAGATCGACCTGGTTCCGCGTGGCGCACCGGGCAACCGATTCGGCGCGACAGAGGACCAGCGGCGAGAGTTCAGCCGCGCCTACGGATACGACCTTGCCCAGTGGCAGGGCTGGCCGGTCCTGCGCGAGCTTCGGGAGTTGCACTCCATGGCCGCCTACCTGCGCACCGCCCCGTACAAACCCGCAGCCCAGGCGCAACTTCGGCTGCGACTCGACAGCCTCATGCACGATGATCGCACCAAACGCTGGACCGTCATCTGGTAGACCAGCAAGCATGCCCCCACCGCTCAGGAGGTCCACGATGCCCTTTCAGGTCGCGGTCTGCGGTCCCCGCCACTGCACGGAGCAGGACCGGAACAACGCGTACCGGGTTGGTGAGTTGCTCGCCCAGCGCGGCGCGGTGGTGATCTGCGGTGGTGGGGTCGGCGTCATGGCGGCGGTGACCGCCGGGGCTCGATCCGCGGGCGGAACCGTGATCGGCATCCGCCCCAACGACAGCCGTGAGGGCGCGTGCGACGATCTGTCCGCCACGATCGTCACCAACCTGGGCGAGGCCCGCAACGCCATCATCGTGCAGAGCGCCGACGCCGTCATCGCCGTCGGCGGATCCTGGGGGACCCTCAGCGAGGTCGCCCTGGCCATGCGCCGAGGCGACATCCCCGTCGTCTGTGTCGGCGGTTGGCAGATCCTCGACGCGACCGGAGCCCCGGTTCCTGGCATCCACCACGCCGAAACCCCCGAGGACGCCGTCGACCGGGCTCTGAGCTGACGGCTGATCTGGCAAATCCGAATCCAGCACAGCGTTTCGCCATCCAGCGCCCTGCGCTACGCCGTATGAGGCCGGGCCAAGACGGCAGCACCCCGCTGCTTCACGCGCAACCGCACGATCTGGCTGCTGGACCGTGCCCGCGCGCAACTCGACCTCCGCGACGTGGACGCTGCCTGCCAGGCCCTCGGACAGGCGTTACCCCTGACGAGGGCGACGTCGTCGCGTCGCGTGGACACCCGGATCCGGCAGGCGGCCGTGGCCCTGATGCCGCACCGGGCCTACCCCGCGGTCGGGGAAATCCTCAACCAGATGACCGACCCGCCCCGCGCCCGATAGCGCACCTGACAACCCGGGGCTCGGGGCGCTTCAAGGATCGCGGAGTCCGGTTACCTCGGCGTGCGGGTGTGGGGATAGGTCGCCCAGACCAGGTGTCGAACCATCCCGTCGGCCTCGCGCTCCACCAGCAGATGCTCTCCCGGCAGGCGCCCCTCAACAGCCCGGTAGTGATCCGTACTCAACTGCTGGAACCTGGTGTCGGTCGCCTCCGGCCGACTGGCCAGGTGGGCGTGCAAGTGGCCGGCCCGCCAGGTGAACACGGTCTCTTCGGCCTCGCTCCACCACCGGCCGAGGACGCCCTCCACCTCGGCCGGGCACGACGGCCCTGGCCGCCACGGGTCCGAAACCGCCGATTCCCGCTCCTCGGCAAGGCTGGTGACGGCTTGGTCGAGCACCGTCGCACACAGTCCGGCGACGTCGGCGCCGCGGGTGAGGCTCGCCAGCCCCGCGACCACGGTGCGGGTGGCACGGTGGACGCTCAGCGCGGCGGCGAATCCGGGCATCGCCCCGGTATGCCCGGCCACGATCCGATCGTCCCGGCGGGTCAGCATGAGTCCCAAGCCCCAGGCCGCCGACCATGACGTGGTGTCAACCATGATCTGTGGGTGGTGCATGGCGTCGACCACCGCCGACGACAGGATCTCCGGCCGCCCCCCAGCCAGGGCGTCCCCCCAGGCCAGCAGATCACTGGCAGTGCTCCACAACTGACCGCCCACCCCGACGGCGCCCTGGTCCATGTCCGGCTCGACGTGGACCCGATCGGTGTACGGGTCGCTTCGGTACCCGGTGGCCGCTCCCCGCCCCGGCTGCCAGGTGGTGCTCGCCAACCCCAGCGGCGCCAGCAGATCGCTGTCGATGACCGCACGGCAGTCCCGGCCAGTGACCTGCTCGACGACCTGCCCGAGAATCGCGTAGCCGAGGTTGGAGTAGTGCCACCGCACCCCGGGACCGTCTACTGGCACCGCCTGGCCCAGGGCCGCCAGTAGCCCGGCCTTGTCGGGGCCACGCAGGGTAGCCCACATCGTGCCGGGGACCTCCCGCTGGACGCCCGAGCAGTGGGCCAGCAGATGCCGGATCCGGACCCGGACCCGGCCGAGATCGACATCCGGCAGGTACGCCTGGACGGGCTCATCCAGGTCCAGGACACCGCGCTCGGCCAGGCCGAGGATGACAGCCGCCGTGAACGTCTTGGTGATCGAGCCGACCCGGAACTGCGTCGAGTCCGTCACCGGGACGCCCGAATCGACGTCCGCGCAGCCTGCGTTTTCAAGCAGCACCGAGTCGCCAGCGTGTCCCACCGCGACCGTCAGCCCGGGGACCGTATCCCGGCGTTGGACGGCCAGGACCTGCTTCCGCAACCACGCCTGGTCTGGCTTCTGTTCCATGCGTTTCGTCCTCCCAGACTCGCGCCCGCCGCATCGCTCAGGTGGGCCGGGACCCAAGTGCATGGCACCAGACCACGCGCCAGTCGTGGCGCTGGCCCGACGACGACCGTGCGGTCACGCCAGCGACTGATGGTGTGTCTATTGAAGCTGATGCGGACAGTCGGGTTGTCCGCATCAAGCCAACTACGGCACGAGACGACGCAGCCAGGCCCGTCCGGTTCGTTGCGGCGCGGTGACCTGCTGTGTTGACGCACCTACGACGAGATTCCACCCGGTATGCCCGATGAGGCCCGGAGGAAATGCACCATTCGACGTCACAGTGTCCGGTCGAGGACACTGCGGGTACTGCCATGGGTGGGATGGCGCCACTCCGGTCGGCTGCTTCGCACCCATGCCACATCGAATCAGTGGAAGGGAGCCAGTCATGGGGCAGCGCAGGCGGGTCCTGTCGCCGGATCGCTCCCCGCTGCATCGGCTAGGCGCCCAGCTGCGCCTCTGGCGTGACCGACGCCACCTCTCGTTGTCCGATCTGGGTGCCCTGGTCTTCTACGACGCCTCTCACCTGGGCAAATTCGAGCGGGCCGAGAAGTACCCACCCCGGCATGTCGTCGAGGCCTGCGACCGAGTGCTGGAAGCGGGGGGCGACCTGATCCATCTGTGGGAGCAGATTCCCGGTCGGCGCAACCCTGCTGGTGCGGCCAGCGTTGCTGTGGATGAGGCCAGTTCCGGCTTCCATGAGGCCAACCTCGTCGTGCCATTCGTGCCCGACCGCCAGCAGGCCGCACTGTGGATGGAGGCCGGGGAGATCACGCTTCCCGCCCGCACGGCGGATGGGAGGATCGTGCTCGTGACCATTTCCCGGCGGAGTCTCCTGCAGGGAATCGGAGCTTCCGCAGTAGCGGCCACGGCGATGGAGACGGCCAGTGCGATCGCGCCGCTGCGGGCGTATGCCGCGACCGTCGGCGACGACGTCCATCCGGTGGAGCACTTCGAGCAGGTCCGCAGGGCGCTGGCTGATAGCGATAACCTGCTGGGCCCAGGACACGTGATGCAAGCGGTCCGAACACAGATCGGCATAATCCATGATCGACGTCTGGCCAGCCGGGGTTCGGACCGTCTTGGGCTGCTGCGGGTCCAGGTCCAGTTCGCTGATCTGCTCGGCTGGCTCCATCAAGATTCCGGTGACCACGGCATGGCCCGGCACTGGCTGGACCGGGCGCTGGAATGGTCGCATTTGGACCCGGACAGTCCTGCGGCTCCAGCGTTCATCCTGGCACGCAAGGCTCAACTGGCTGGTGACGGGCGAGACGGTGACGAGACGATCGAATTGGCTCAGGCTGCCGCTCGTCTGGTGCCGCCCAGAAGCCGTTTCGTGGCGATCGCGTTGACGTATGGCGCTCACGGCCACGCCCTGCAGGGAGAACTTGACGCTTGTCGACGCCACTATGACCAGGCACATGACCTCTTGGATCGGATCGTGCCGGATGAGCAACCGTGGGGTCAGTTCTTCAACCATGGGTATATCGACGTTCAGCGGGCTCAGAGCCTGGCAGTTCTCGGTCGCCATCGCGAGGCCGCAGCGGGCTTCGCGGCGGCGATCACATCGCTTCCGGCCGGGTTTCACCGGGACCAGGGCGTCTACCTTGCCCGGCAGGCCGTCGCCCACGCCGGGGCCGCCGACGCCGATCAGGCTGCGGCCTGCGGCCTGCGGGCTCTGGCCATCGGGATCGAGACCGATTCGGATCGGATCATGAAGATGCTAGTCAGACTCGACAGCGATGCCGCCCGGTGGCGGCGGTCGGTGGCAGGCCTTGGTGAACTGCATCAGGCCCTGGAGGCCCGACTGTGTAGAAGGACGTGATCGTTCCAGTGCCGCTGCCCTGCGGTGCTGCATCGTTGACCAGAGGAGATGTGAGAACCCATGCCCACCCTTGACGACCACCGGTGGATGCGTCGCGCGATCGAACTGTCACACCAGTGCCCACCGGCTGCCGGAGCGTACTCGGTCGGGGCAGTCATCGTGGACGAGCACGGTACGGAGATCGCGTGCGGGTACTCCCGGGAGACCGACCAGGCCGTGCATGCCGAGGAGTCGGCGCTGGCCAAGGTCACCCCTGGGGATCCCCGGCTGGCGAAGGCGACGATCTACAGCACTCTGGAACCCTGCTCGCAACGCAAGTCCCGTCCGCGGACCTGCACCCAACTGATCCTCGAAGCCGGGATCGGCCGGGTCGTGATCGCCTGGCGGGAGCCGAGCCTGTTCGTCGCCGACTGCCAGGGGGTGGAACTGCTGGCTGCGGCCGGAGTCGAGGTCGTCGAATTGACCGACCTGGCCGAGGAGGCCCGCGCGGTCAACGCCCATCTCAACCTGTAGCGGTTGTGCATCGGCTGGGCGTCGCCAGCGACCGCAGCGGTCGCATCTCACAGCGCGTACTGGGCCGGGATTGCGACCGCCGGCTTGAGATCCAGCAGTGGAGTCCGGTCGACGCAATCCAGACCACGGACGGTGATCCGCCCAGGTTCGACGGCGATGAGGTCGGTCAGAGTCAGGCCGATCGGGTTGGGTCGGTGCATGCCCCTGCTGGCCAGAACCCCCAGAGGCGAGGCGTCCGCAGTCGGACGGCGTCGTCGCAGGTCGCGGTTGGCCAGGTGCGCCCACCACAGCACGTACAGGCGCATCGGGGCGGTCAGCCCATCGACGGCCTCCAGATACTCGGGGACGATCTCAATGGTGGATTCAGCCAGCCGAGTCCACGGCTGCCCCGGGCAATCAGCGATGCCCGGATATGGCGTGCGGATCAACCCGATGACGCGCAACTCCATCCCGACGGCGGTCATCGGTCCCAGCCCTGGGCGAACCGCTGGTACAACAGTTCGGGATCGCCGTCGGGCAGCAGATCACGCAGCCGGGCGTGAAACTCTGGCCAGTGAGTGCGCAGCAGCCCGGTTGGGTCGGCCAGCATCCAGGCCAACAGGCTGCGTGCGGGCTGGTCGCACCCGTCCAGTGGCTGGTCGTAGGCCAGTGAGTAGAGGCGGCAGCCGCCCCCGCACACAGGTCGCAACGGGCAGGCGGCGCACCCCATGGTGTCAGTGTGCAACCCGTGAAGCGGGCCTGGGGTGATCTGGGTCTTGTCGTCCCAGATCCGACCGTTGGCCAGGGCCGGATCCAGTTCGGTCAGGATTGGACACTGCGTCACCCGTCCGTCGGCCTTGACCGTGATCAGTTGCTGGTCCTCCCGGCAGGGATGCCCTGGTTGCTGTGCGACGAGCGCATCTGGGTGGCTCAAGAGCCCGGTCATGAGGTAGTTGCCCATCCGGATCGGGAAACGATAGGGGCACCTCGTGTGAACCCGGAGGATCTCGGCGTAGTGCCGCAACGGCAGCCTGGGGTCGGGGCGGTCTGGAAAGAGGTGGCGCTGCCTGGCCGCGTCGCGGCGACGGCCGTCGTCCCTGCGGTGGACCGGGACGGCCAGCCGCAGGTTCCATGCACTGATATGACGGTACTGCCGCAGGTAGTCGCCAACTTCGGTGACGTCGTCGGGCTCCTGCGCCCACAGGTTTGTGGTAAAGACCAGGGGAAATCCGGCGGCTTCCAGGTCCCGGATCGGGCGGTACGGGTCTGCCAGATGTCGGTAGCCGGGTCGGATGCGGTCGAGAAGATCTGGGCGCATCGCGTCGAGGCTGATCCGGAACACGGTTGAACCATCGAAGACAGCCAGGACCCGATCGCGCACCTGCTCGTTCAGGAAGGTGGCGTTGGTGGAAACCGAGGCGACCGTGATGCCCTCAGCCTCCAACCCGTTGACCAAAGCGAAGAACTGATCGACGAACGGGGCACTGAACACCTCACCGCCGGTGACCGACACCGAGCGCACCCCGGCCGTAGCGAGCCGGTGGAGGATGTCGCCAATCCGCTCACGGGGCCAGCCGCCGGATCGGGCGCTGTGATAGCAGTGCGGGCACTGCCCGTTGCAGGCTGCGGTCGGTTCGATGACGGCGTGGTGCTCGCCGGGCAGGATGCTGCCCGCGCACCGCTGTCCCTGGTCGATACGGTCGAGGAACGCGGTGAAGTCTGACGTGGCCTGGTCCCTGCTGATGCCATATCGGGAGGTGATCCTGGTGATCGCCGTATCGCTGGTGCCGTACCGCTGGAGGATGACGAAGAAGTGGCAGGCAGTGGCATTAAGGGCGATCGTTCGTCCGGAAACCCGATCGTGCAGAACATCGCCGTGCAGGTTCAGGCGTCGCAACAGCCGCTCGGCGCGCTCGTCGTCCACAGCCACGCTCATGCTCGCCTCCCCGGCCCGGTCGCTGGCCGCAGCGACTCCTCAGGCACGGCATCCGCATATCCCGTGATCTTGTGAAGGTGACAGCCGCCCTGGCAGGCTGCGAACTGGGTACAGCCACCGCATGCCCCAGCCGGCGTGAGCGCGGCCCGGACGGTGGGCAGGATCCGATGCCTCCACAGCGGGCCGATCCCTGCGGTGACCTCACCGGCGGTCGCCGTCGAGTGGGGGCAGTGCCGCAGACGACCGTCGTGGCTGATCGACGCCCAGAGGATGCCGGCAGCGCAGTGGTTGTGAAACTCCGGCCGTACCGGTGGCGTGATCGCTACGGGGTCGGCGCGCAGGCAGTGTCGGGGCGCGCAGGGGACTGCGATCGAGAGGGTATGGCCCGTGGCGGCCAGACACCGGTCGATGACTTCCGCGACGTCGCGAAGTGCGATGGGCCGCCGGGGATCGACGGAACCGGCCGGAACGTAGGGCATGAGCGACAGATGCTCGACTCCCGCGTCGCGGATCTGCGCGGCCAGGGTGGGGATCTGGCCGGCGTTGTCGGCGCAGATCAGGGTCTCGACGACCGTTGTCATGCCGCTGGCGACCGAGGCTCGGATGGCCCGCCACGTGTGCTCGGCCGCTGCGGGATTGCCGACCATCCGTGTGTGCGTGGAGGGCAGGCCGTGCAGGCTCAACAGCACGACCCGCAGCCCGGCCGAGGCCAGTCGGGCAGCCTCGTCGCGGGTCAGCCCGGTACCGTTGGTGAACAGTTCGGTATCGAGCCCGGAGTCCGCGGCCAGTGTCAGGATGCCGCGGTACTCCGGGTGCAGGGTGGGTTCCCCGCCGGAGAACCGCATCCGCAGGCACCCCTGGTCTGCGGCTTCGGCGATGATGCGACGCGCCAGATCCATCGGAAGGTGCGATGCCCGCCGGGTGGTGGTGGCGCTGCGTCCGCGTCGGCCGCCGGCGTCGGCCGCCTTCCAGGTGTTGTAGCAGAAGTCGCAGTGCCAGTTGCAGGCCTGGGTGAGTTCCACTTCCAGCGCCAGGGGGAACGGCAGGTCCACCGTCGCCCACCGCACGGGTGCCCCGCTCGTACGGGTCCGATGACGTCGGGAAGGAGCGGCCAGCCGTTGCTGCCAGAATCGCGTCACGTCCGCAGCGGCTCGGTCCATGTCGACGCCGAATCTCTCGGCAAGCGTCGCTGCCGGGTCCCGCCCGGCGAAGGTCGCTTCGACCACCACCGCAGCTGTGACGTTGAGCTGGTGCTCCAGCCCGAATCGGCGGTCGTAGAGCAGCGCGATCTCCGGACGGAACACGAACCGGTCGCGTACGGCGCCGACATCCTCCAAGGCCACGCCGATCGTCTCGGTCACCACCGCCTTCTCCCTTCGACCGAAGCGTTGGGGGCAGGCGGTAGCGCCTGCCCCCGGAGAACCCGCTGTCAGGTGGTTGTGAGGGTCAGAAGGAGCACTGCGGCGACTGGCTTTCGACGGTGTCCGCCGCCGGAGGCTCGTACGTGGTCTCGGACCGCTGGGCCTCGGTGGGGTCAGCCTGGCGGATGCTGGTCGTGGTATCCATGACTGTTCTCTCCCATTCGATTACGGACAGTAAAACTCGATGGGCATAGATTCCTCTGAATCGTGAACGCCGCGCAAGGCACCGATGGGGCCAGCGAAGGTTCCACGCGGGCCTCATGGCCGCATGGTGTTACGGTCCTGCGAGCTACCCGCGCGGCGGCCAAGGACGACCATGGGTACCAAACCCCTGTCAACGCGGCACATACACTGCGTGGATACATTTCGCACCCGCCGCCAGGTGCCGGTCTTCGCCGACCTCGCTTGGCCATCGCTGTGGACGGAGCGCCATCGTGTTGACGATGCAGGACGCCCTGGCCCGGCTCGCGACCTACTGGTCCGAGCAGGGCTGCTTGACCGTGCAACCGATGAACACCGAGGTCGGGGCCGGTACGCTCAATCCTGCGACGTTCCTGCGGGTGCTCGGGCCGGAGCCGTGGCGGGTGGCCTACGTCGAGCCGTCGGTGCGCCCCGACGACTCCCGCTACGGGGAGAACCCCAACCGGATCCAATGCCACACCCAGTTCCAGGTGATCCTCAAACCCGAACCGGGTAACGCCCAGGAGTTGTACCTGGGCAGCCTCACCGCTCTCGGGATCGACACCCGCGCGCACGACGTGCGGTTCGTCGAGGACAACTGGGCCTCCCCAGCCCTGGGCGCTTGGGGCCTGGGCTGGGAGGTCTGGCTCGACGGTCTGGAGATCACCCAGTTCACCTACTTCCAGCAGGCCGGTGGGGTCAACCTGGACCCGACCTCGGTGGAGATCACCTACGGGGTGGAACGGATTCTGATGGCCCTGCAGGGAGTCACCCACTTCAAGGAGATCGCCTACGCGCCCGGGGTGACCTACGGGGAGGTCTTCGGCCAGGGCGAGTACGAGATGTCGCGCTACTACCTCGACGACGCCGACGTGGCCACCAACCGTCAGCTGCTGGACCTGTATGCCCGCGAAGCCCAGCGGATGACCGACGCCGGGCTGCCGGTGCCGGCACAGAGCTACGTGCTCAAGTGCTCCCACGCGTTCAACGTCCTCGACGCCCGAGGCGCGGTGTCCACCGCGGAGCGCGCCAGCGCGTTCGCCGACATGCGCCGGCTGTCCGGTGACGTGGCCCGGCTGTGGATCGCGCGGCGTGAGGAACTCGGTCACCCTCTGGGTATCGCCACAAAGGCCCAGCCCAGTGCGGCGCCGACCGCGCAGTCAGGAGACACCGGGGCGGCGGTCGACCCCGGCGCCGATGCCGACACATCGAGCCGGCAACTGCTCTTGGAGATCGGCACAGAGGAGATGCCGCCGGCCGAAGCCAGAGCCGCGACCGAGCAGGCCCGCCAGGAGACCGCCGACCGCTTGGGCGCCACCCGGCTGCGCCACGGTGCGGTGCGGGTCCTGTCCACTCCTCGGCGGCTGGTGGTGTTCGTTGACGACGTCGCCGCCCGCGAGGACGACCACATCCGGACCGTCAAAGGCCCAAAGGTCGCTGCGGCGTTCGGCCCGGACGGCACACCGACCAGGGCGGCCCTGGGCTTCGCCCGCTCCCAGGGCGTGGCAGTGGACGACCTGGCTCGGGCTGAGATCAACGGCGTCGAGCATCTGGTGGTTCTGCGCGAGGAACCCGGCCGCCCGGCGGTGCGGGTCCTCGCCGAGGCCCTCGGGGCGGTTGTGCGCGCTTTGCGGTCGGGCAAGAACATGCGCTGGGGGGATCCGGAGTTGGCCTTCACCCGGCCGATCCGCTGGCTCGGGGCACTCTGGGGTGACGAGGTTGTCCCCGTGGAAGTCTCGACGCTGGTAGCGGGCCGGACCACCCGGGTACACCGCACCGACGACGAGCCCACGCGGATCGCGCCGACCGCAGAGGAGTACCTGATGATCCTCCACGACGCGGGTATCGTGGTCGACCCCGACAGGCGTCGGGAGCAGATCATCGCCGCGTCGGGGCAACTGGCCGCAACCGTGGACGGACGCATCGACGCCGAGGCAGAGACTCGCCTGGTCGACCAGATCGTCGACCTGGTGGAGTTGCCCGTCCCCGTGCTGGGCGCCTTTGACCCGTCCTATCTGGACCTGCCGGAGCCGGTGCTGACCACGGTCATGCGCAAGCACCAGCGGTACCTGCCGGTCTTGGACGAAACCGGGCGGCTGCTGCCACACTTCGTCGCGGTCGCCAACGGCCCCGTCGACTGCGACCTGGTCCGAGCCGGCAACGAGGCGGTCCTGCGTGCCCGCTACGAAGACGCAGCCTTCTTCTACCGTGCCGACCGTCAGACTCCACTCTCGACAATGCGGCAACGGCTGGGACGGCTGACCTTCACTGACAAGCTCGGCTCGATGGCCGACCGTGCCGACCGGATCACCAGCCTCGCCAACACTCTCGCCGCCAGGTTGGATCTCACCCAAGATGACCAGGCAGTACTCGACCAAGCCGCGCCACTGGTCAAGTTCGACCTCGGCTCACAACTGGTCACCGAGATGACCAGCCTGGCCGGGATCATGGCCCATGACTACGCCCAGCACGCCACCGGAAACGCGGCCCTCGCCCAGGCCCTACACGAGACCGAACTGCCCCGGCAAGCGGGAGACCGGTTGCCCGCCAGCCTGCCCGGCGCATGCCTGTCCGTCGCCGACCGACTGGATTTCATCACCGGCCTGGCCGCCACCGTCGGCCTACCCACCGGCTCCAGCGACCCGTTCGCCCTGCGCCGGGCCGTCCTCGGCCTACTGGCTGTACTCCGTGCCCATCCGGCACTCTCGGCGATCGGCGTGGCTGGCGGTCTGGCCGCAGCGGCCCGCCAGCAACCCGTGCCGGTGGAAGACGCGGTCCTGGCAGACCTGGCCGACTTCGCCGCCCGACGGCTGGAACAGGCCCTCACCGAGGAGGGCCACCGCCTCGACCACATCCGGGCAACCATGATCCACGCCGACCGACCCCACGTCGTCGACCAGGCCCTGCGGGACTTGACCGACCTTGCCGGCAACCCCGACTTCCACGCCTTGGCCGAGGCCCTCCAGCGCAGCCACCGCATCGTCCCGGCGGGCACCGAAGCAGGCTACGACCCCAACGCCCTCGTCGAAGACGCCGAGGTGCGCCTGCACGAGACCCTGCACCGCGTACGCCGGCAGCTGCCAGCCGAACCCGACCTGCCAACGTTCCTAGCCGTCGCCGGGGAAATCACCGCGCCGGTCACGGACTTCTTCGACCAGGTCTTCGTCATGGCTGAGGAACCAGCCCTGCGCCAAGCCCGCCTGGGTCTGCTCGCATCCGTGTGGGATCTCGGCACGGGGGTCTGCTCCTGGCAGGACCTACGCTTCGACCTGTGAGGTTCTGCCGCCCGTCATCAGTCCCCGCCATCCGGAGCTGCCCCGCAGCCGGCACCGAGTACCAGGCCGGCGTACACGTTCTTCGCCACTGCCACGCCTCTGTTCCACCTCGGAGCCGTCCCCGTCCTGGTGGACTGTGATGCCACCGGCAATCTCGACCCGGCTGCCGTCGCCGCCGCCGTCACCACCAGGACTCGGGCGGTGATGGTCACTCACCTCTGGGGCATCCCCGCCGATCTGCCAGCGCTCACAGCAGTCGCTGACGCACACGGGATCGCGCTGCTGGAGGATGCCTCGCACGCCCACGGAGCCACCGTGGGCGGCGTCAAGGTCGGAAGGTCGGAACCTGGTCCAAGGCTGGCGTCTTCAGCCTCAACGGCCCCAAGCCCCTGTCAGCCGGGGAAGGCGGGTTCGTCGCCACCACCGACGACGAAGTCTTCTACCGGCTCCTGTTGCACGGGCATGGGACTCAAGTTCCGCATCCACCCCCTCGCCGCCGCGATCACCCTGGAACAACTTGATCATCTCGACGAATACCCCGCCGGCCGAAACAGGATCGCGGCATACCTTGTCAACGAACTTCGAGGTACACCGGGCATTGGCGTCCCTGAGATCGCCGACGGGGTCCTGGCTGCCTGGTACGGACTGCCGCTGCTGTACCAGCCCGACGAACTCGACGGGTTGCCTGTCGAATGCTTCTTCGAAGCGCTACGCGCCGAGGGGTGTTGCGAGGCCGATCGTCCCGGAGCGACCTGCCTGCTCAACCTGCACCCCCTGTTCCAGGATCAGACGCCTCTGTTCCCGGCCTACCCCAACGCCCTCGGGTATGCCCCAGGAGACTTCCCCGTCACGGAACAGATCCACCACAATGCGATCAAACTGCCGGTCTGGCACCGCGACGACGACCTGGAACTCGCCACGCACTACGCCGCGGCCATCCGCACAGTCTCGGCCCTTCATCGTGACCTGCTACGGTCAGCCCCATGACCGGATCGTCCCTGATGGACCGCCTTGCGAGCGAAGCGGCCAGCGATGGTGTGCAGCAACTCGTCGTCGGCGCGATCATCGCCGGGGACCGGTCCGTTCCGCTGTTGCGCAGGCCCGCCGTCGACTTCATGGGGGGCATCTACGAGTTGCCCAGCGGCAAGGTCGATCCGGGCGAGCATCTCGGCCAGGCGTTGAGCCGCGAGGTCAGAGAGGAGACGGGGCTTCAGGTCACCTCGGTCGGGGCCTACCTCGGCAGCTTCGACTACGCCTCGGGCAGTGGCAGGAAGATGCGCCAGTTCACCTTCACCGTCCAGGTCGCCGCCGCTGAACCCATCGTGCTGACAGAGCACGACGAGTACCGGTGGGCACCACTTGACGCCGAGCCACCCGTCACCGACGCGGTCAAACAGGTCATCGCCCGCTACCGAACATCGATCGTCCACGGTAGCGAGGATCCCGGTCGCATCCCCGCTGACGACGATCCGCGCCGCGGCCCCGGAAACGACCAGCCGACCGGACGCCCATGGCCCGACTGACCCGGCCGCCGGTATCGACCACTGCGCACAGGAGCGGTGATGCCGTCGCAGTCGACACCCAGGCTGCCGGAGCACGCCAGTCCCAGCGACTCGACCGGCCTCGGAACCCACGATCC
>JAFGOK010000439.1 GCA_016926535.1 Micromonosporaceae bacterium
CCGGTCGCCGTGCCTCCCGGAGCCGCCTGGGTGACCCCGGTCCAGCCCCGGCCGTAGAAGCCGACGCCGAGCAGCATCTTGCTGGCAGGAATACCCTTGGCTTTCAGCTTCGCGAGGACGGCCTCGGCGTTGAACCCCGCCTTGGGAATCCCGGCATATGCGGTCAGCGGAGCGTGCGGGGCGGTCGGCCCGGCCGCGTCCCAGGCCCCGAAGTAGTCGTAGGTCATCGGCATCAGCCAGTCCAGGTACTGCGCTGCCCCGGCGTAGTCAGCGGCGTCGACCTTGCCTCCGTCACTGCCGTCGCCAGTGATCGCCGAGGTGACCAGGGCAGAGGATCCGAACCGGGAGCGCAGGGCTGCGATGAGGTTCTTGTAGCCGCTGGTGCCACTGGTGTCGCACACCAGACCGCAGGCGTTCGGATACTCCCAGTCGATGTCGATCCCGTCAAAGACATCCGCCCACCGGGAATCCTCGACGAGCTTGTAGCAGGAGTCCGCGAACGCGCTCGGGTTGCTCGCGGCCTGACCGAACCCGCCAGACCAGGTCCAGCCGCCGAACGACCAGATCACTTTCAGGCCGGGGTGCAGCTTCTTGAGCTTGCGCAACTGCCCGAAGCTGCCCCGCAGCGCACCGGAGTCCCACGTGTCGGCGACGCCGTCCACGCTGTCCGCCGCGGAGTACGCCTTGTCGTAGTCGGCATAGCTGTCGCCGATGGCGCACTGCCCGTTGGTGACATTGCCGAAGGCGTAGACGATGTGGGTCAGCTTCGCCGCCGATCCGCTCGTCTCAATGTTCTTGACGTGGTAGTTGCGCCCGTAGACGCCCCACTCCGCGAAGTACCCGACGACCTTCTTCCCCCCGGTGACCGGTGGGGTCGTCGCGGTCGGCTGGGAGGTGGCGGAGGCCTGACCGCTCGGGCTGGCCGAGGTCGGGACCTGGGTCGGGGCACTGGTCGTCACCGTCGGTGCCGCCCCTCCAGCGCAGGCATTGCCATTGATTGTGCAGCCTCCCGGATTCCGGAACGCGCCGGCCGCGATGTAGCCCCAGGTCTGGGTCGCCCCTGGGGCGAGAGCCCCGGCCCAGCTCTTCTTCGTCGCGACGTAGTGATCGCCGGTCCGGACGACGTCGGCGTCCCAGAAACTGCTGATCGCATTGGCTGCCGGCAGGTCGAACGCGATGGTCCAGGTACCGACGGTCTCGCTGGACCCGTTGGTGACGGTCACCTTCGCCTCGTGGCCAGTGCCCCAGTCAGACGAGGCGACCACAGTGGCCGTGACGCTTCCCGCACCGAACGCCTGGATCGCTGGCACCGTCGCGGCGGCGGCCGCTATGACGATCCCGGCCAGGAGTGCTCGGCGGACGGATCGTTTCATGGGCATGCTCCCAAATTCCACAAAGCTATTCGAAGTCCGCTATATGCGTACTAGCCCCAAACCAGTTAAATGGCTCAGGAATATAGATAGCGGCGCATGGTCTAGACCGGACTGTACGAGCAAGACCATCGGCCTGTCCAGTCACCAGCAGTAGCCGGAGTCCACCATTTAAGGTTGGCCGCGCCCCCCGCTGCACCCCCGGCGGGAACAGCACGATATCCCGCCATCCCGCGCGAACCGTCGACGGATAATGATCTTAAGCAAGATTTACGGTTCCCATAGCGTCGTGCCATCAGCCGCACAAAGTGCAGGATTCTCCCAGCCGCGTCACAGGACCGGCCTAGCCGAGAGGTGCATGCTGGTGTCCATGGGCGAGTACGACAGCAACCCACTCCAGCCATCCTCGGTACCCTCCGAGACTTCTTCCCATCAGGAGGCAGCGCCGACTGAGCAGCAACCCACAGCGACCCCTGCTGCGCATCACGAACCCACTCAGGACCCCTCGCCCCAGCCGCCGTCCGCCGGCGCCCCTGGCATGCCCCATCCCGGGATCCAGGCCTCCAGCCAGGCGCAGCCCGCCGGATTCCAGACGACCGGTCAGGCGCCCGGTTCTGGTTCCGGGGCACCACCTGCCCGGATGATCACACCGGCGCCCGCGGGGCCGGTGGGGCAAGCACCACCGGCGCCCGTCCCACAGGTTGGTCCGACGCCACCGGCCGGTCCGACCCCACCGGATTTCGCTGCTCCCGCTCCCCACCCCGGCGTGCCGCTACCCCCTCCCGGCTGGCGGCCGGGAGTCGGTCCGCCCGGCGCAAACGGCCCAGGGTTTGGCGCACCGGCCATGGGAGGACCGCCGTTCCCAGGGCCGATGGGAGGTCCGTTCCCGGGCGGCCCACCCCCAGCGAGCGGCAAGGTCGCCCGCGGGATCGGGATCGGGATCGCGGCCATCGCGCTCTCCCTGTGCTCCGGCGTGGTCGGAGGCGTCGTGGTCCACCAGACCGACTCGTCGTCCCCTGCTCCGGCTGTGACGACCCACCAGGCAGCACCGGTGATCGACCGGTCGTCGGTCGCTGGCGTCGCCGCGAGTGTCGCCCCGACCGTCGTCGTCGTCAGCACGGCGGAGGGCGAGGGCTCTGGCGTGATCCTCACGGAGGACGGTGCCGTCCTCACCAACAATCACGTGATCGAGAACGCGCAAGGTGGCAAGGTCACCGTCACATTCAGCAGCGGGAAGTCCGCCGCCGCCACGATCGTCGGTACAGACACCGTCGGTGACATCGCGGTACTGAAGGCTCAGGGCGTCTCCGGCCTGACCCCCGCCACGTTCGGGGACAGCGACGCCCTGCGCATCGGCGACACGGTCCTCGCCCTGGGCAGCCCGCTCGGCCTGGAGGGTTCGGTCACCGAGGGCATTGTCAGCGCGCTTCACCGAACGATCGACACCGGGCAGTCCAGCGAGGGAACCCGGAGCTCGATCACCGACGCGATCCAGACCGACGCAGCGATCAACCCGGGCAACTCCGGGGGTCCACTCGTCAATCTCGCTGGCCAGGTGGTCGGGATCAACACCGCGATCGCGACGTCGAGTGAGGGCTCCGGCAGCATCGGCCTGGGCTTCGCGATTCCGAGCAACCGGGCCAAGTCGGCCGCGGACCAGCTCCTCGCCGGAGGAAAGGTCGCCCACCCCTACCTGGGCGTCCGGGTCAGCGATGGCGAGGGCGGCGCTGTCGTCGCCGACGTCGTCGCCGGCGGTCCGGCCGCCCAGGCCGGCCTGCAACGGGGGGACATCGTCACCAAGATCAACGATCAGGTGGTCGAGGACTCGTCTGATCTGGTCGCGGCGGTCCGGGCAGCCAAGCCCGGCGACGAAATCCGAGTGACCTTCCGACGCGACGGCGCGGAGCGGCAGGTCACCGCCACCCTCACCAACACCCCGTAGACCTGCCAC
>JAFGOK010000440.1 GCA_016926535.1 Micromonosporaceae bacterium
GATCAGGCGATCGCCCGGCTGAAGGCACTCGGGGAACCCGTGGTGGAGATCGCGACGATGACCGGGCTGCCGGTGTCGACGGTCCGCTCCGCGCTGGCCCGTGCGGCGAGCATCCCAGAGCCATCCGCACCAGCGGATGCGGGTACGGACGGCGGACCGCCGCAGGCGGCGCCCGGGCTCACCCACCCCGTCCAGGGCTGATGGTGGGTGCCGGGCCGACCGGGCGTAGGCCCCGCGACCGGTCGCGGCCTTGACCTGCCCGGATCACGCGAGCGCGGCGGCGCTCCCACGGATCGCGGGGGCGCCGCCGCTGGAAGTCGCGGTCGTCAGTGGTGGACGAGTTAGCGGTCGGTACGTTGCGGGCCTGGACCTTCAGCGCTGGGAGGTCGGAGTCGTTGAGGTAGGGCAGGAGTTGGCCGGCTTCGACGAGGACCTGGTCGCCCCGGGTGAGGTGGTGGACGCGGGTGGCGAGGTCGCCCCAGCAGAGGACCTCGAAGAACATGGCCTTGGTGTCGACCCACCGGCCGGTGGCGTCGCGGTAGCGGTCGCGGTGTACGAGGGGGAACTGGACGTAGGGGCGGCCGTCGCGGGTGTGGTCGCAGGTCGGTGAGGCGGTCAGGCGACCTTCGATGACGCAGGTGAACAGGGACATGAGCGGGACTCCTAGGATCGACGAAACTTGCGGGTGACGGTGGTGGACGGCTCTGAGGTGGCGGCGCGCGGCGCCGGCCGGTGCGGGGAGTTGATCTTTTGGGCAGCAGCGCCTGTGGTGGGCGGAGCCGGGCGGTGGCCCCGTCCACCAGGGCGCCGGTCAGAACGCGGCTTCCAGGACCCGCTCGGCGGCCGTGTCCCACGGATCGCCGTCCCCAACCGTCTCGGCCGGCAGCCCTGCCGCAGCGGCGCGCTCGCCGCGTCGGGCGACGGCGCCGTTGAAGCGCATGGACAGGGCGACGTTGGCAGCGGTGACCTGCAACTGGCCGGCGGGCTTGTCGGTGGTCTGGTTGTGGTAGGCCCACACGGACAGGTCGTCGCGGGCTTCGACGAGGACGGTGTCGCCCCGGTGGAGGTGTTCGGCGACGCGTTCGGCGAGGGCTTCCCAGGCCGTGACGGTGATCCAGGTGGTGGGGCCGTTGCCCCACTCGCCACCCGGGGTGCGGCGGCGGGTGCTGTGGCCGACGCGGAACCGGCAGACGGCCTTGCTGGTGGGTGTGAAGCGGAGTTCGGGGTCTTCGGCGAGGTTGCCTTCGAAGGTGAGGGTGAACAGCATGACGGGCTCCGATCGCGGCTGGTACCTGAGGGGCGATACCCCGGCCGGTGAACCCGGTGGTGGTTCCGGGGCGCTGGTGGGGTGTCGCGCTGACGGGGCCGGTCAGAGCCCGCGCGGGGCGGGGGCGCAAGCACCACAGGGCGAAAGATCTTGGTGGTGAGCGCAGCGAGTCCACCATCAGATCTTTCGGCGGTGCTTGTCGCCCCCGACCTGGGGTGGGCTGACCTTGGACACCTGAATCAGCGACCCCAACCAGCAGATCCAGGATGATCACCACCCCGATCGCCGGAGTCCGGGACAGCCCCGGGCAACCGGCCGCCCCGGACTGCCGCCGTCTTCCCGCTCGGCCTCCTTGACGGCCATCTCGATGGGCGCTCTCGGGCGCTGGCGCTGCCGGCGATGGCGACCGAGGAACGTGGCGTGCTGGCCGTTGATCCTCGAGGGCCGGGCCGCCCCCTCTGCCGCCCGCTCTGGTGCCCGGCCGTCCCGCTGGCAGGTGAACGGGACGCTCTGCCGGGCTTCCGTTCGTAATCATCGGACCCGTGGTGATCGACACTGGCAGCGTGGACCTGCTGATCGCCCGGAATCCCGATCCGGACTCGCGCCTGCCGTACCTGCTGCGCATCCCCCTCGGCGGCGGAATGGTGTTCCGCACGTCGGGGACCTGGCCGCGTACGAAGGCTCTGTACTGCCATCCGGTTCCGGTCGACGACTGGCCGGCCGAGCCGGAGATCGTCGAGCGGGTGCCGGTGCGTTCCTGTACGCGGCGGGGTGCGGCGATCGACCTGGTCCTCGACCGGGGCAGGGAGCAGCGGTCGCAACTGGTGTTCACCACGGCCCGGGGCCGCGAGGTGGTGTTCTGGCAGTCGGCGCGGACCAGCAAGCAGGCCCGGCCGGGGGTGCGCACCCCCACCGCCCGGGCCGCGGGCCTCGACGAACTAGAGATCATCGTCGACGCCCACGAGCAGTACCCCTACCGGTTCACCCAGCAACGCGTCCGCATCGTGCGGCGAGCCCTGCCGTGCGGTGACTACGGTCTTGCCATCGACAGGCGGCTGGTGGCCTCGGTGGAACGCAAGTCGCTGGTCGACCTGATCGCCAGCCTCACCAGCGGCCGGCTGCGCTACGCCCTCGGCGAGTTGGCCACCCTGCCGAGGGCCGCCGTGGTGGTCGAGGAACGCTACTCGCAGATCTTCGCCCAGGACCGGGTACGCCCCGCCCTCGTGGCAGACGGACTGGCAGAACTCCAGGTCCGCTGGCCGACGATCCCGATCGTGTTCGCCGAGACCAGACCCCTGGCCGAGGAGTGGACGTACCGATACCTCGCGGCAACTTACGTGTGGGCCGAGGGTGAGGACGCAGCCCAGGCCCGCATCGGACCGTTGCTGACCAGCCCGGTCTCCGGCGGCCCCACCGGCCGAGATGGAGCAACCAGCAGTGATCTTGATCGGGCGCCCGAGGCCCCGGCTCCTTCCCCTGCCGAGGTGCGGGCCTGGGCCCGCAGCCAGGGCATCCCCGTACCGGGCCGGGGCCGGCTGCGTCCGGAGGTCCACGCCGCCTGGCAGGCCGCCCACCCGACCCGACCAGCGTGATCGCGAGGGCGGTCGGCGGCGGGCGGGGATGCCGCAGCCCTGCCCGCCAGCCGGAGCGGATCGTCCCCTGAGCTTCGCCGGCCGGTAGCCCGACGAGGTCAGCGGCCCGGGTCAAGGCGTCGATGACCGTCCGTTCGTCGAGGCCGCCGCGTGCGGCGAGTTGCCCGAGCCGGAAGGCCGCCAGGTGCAGGGCGTGGTTGCGGCCCCCGGCGCGGATACGCCGCCCGTGACGGATCACCGGGCGTGGGGCCGTCAGGATCCGGCCGACCTCCCCGGCCAGCGCCGCCCGCACGTAGCGCTCCGTGACGACGATCTCCGGAGTACCGGCCCGGCTGCCGCCACGGCGAGCGACCGGGGGCGGCACGACCAGCCGCCGCAGCTTCTCGGGGCACCGCGGCAGCTGGCTGTTCCACGGATGGAGGAACCGGTAACGGAGGCCGGAGGCGTGTAGTGAAGGTGGGGCGACGACGTAGCCGCCTCGGCCGCGCCAGTCGACCCCGGGCAGCACGCC
>JAFGOK010000441.1 GCA_016926535.1 Micromonosporaceae bacterium
CGCATCGACGGCCCGGTCACGCCCACCCGATCCGGCGTCAGAGGGGAGACCACCGCTCCGGTCACTGTCGCGGCGCTGCGACCTCACTCCCTCAGAGGCCAACCGGCGCGCGATTGACGACCGGCGAAGGCTACTCGCCAACCAGGCAAACGTACCCATTCCACCTCCCCGACGCAGCATTGTGACTCGCCTACGGTATCGGCTCGATGCCACGGGGCGAGGTCACGATCCGGGCGATCACACGTCGGGTGAACGCGGTAGCGTCAACATGTGACCGCTGTACCGACCCACCACCTGACATCCGACACAGACGCCGATGGAGGCCTTCCCATCAGGCTGCTCCACGATCGTGTCTTGGTCCGGCTCGAAGGCGCCGAGGGAGAGCGCCGCTCTGCCGCCGGCATCGTCATCCCTGCGACCGCCTCGGTCGGCCGCAGGCTGTCCTGGGCGACCGCCGTTGCGATCGGCCCCCTGGTCCGGACCATCGTGTCCGGCGACCGGGTCCTGTTCGACCCGGACGACCGGGGAGAGGTCGAGCTGCACGGCCGGTCATACGTGCTGCTGCGGGAGCGCGACGTGCACGCGGTCGCGGCGGAGCGAGTCGAGCCGGACGCGACCGGGCTCTACCTGTGACCTGGTTCCAGCGGCGCTGACGGTGGGCGGGTGCTACCGGGGGGGATACCCCGGGACGGTGACGGGCATGAAGGTCACCGGCATGAAGGTCACCGGCACGGGCACGACCGGCTGGTTCGGAGGATTGAACACCCGTACTCCCCCATCAGGCAACATGACGTGGTAGCGCAGGCCGTCCCACCAGGTCCGGTACGTATGCGGATCCCTCCCGGTGAAGGCTTGGCGGTAGGCGGCAATGGCGGCGAGCAGGCGCAGTTCCTCTGCCCGGGTTTCATCGATCTCGCGCTGACTCACGCAGGCTCCACGTCGCATGCCGTCGCGCAGCAGTGCCAGCCGCGTCGCCTCGAACTGGTATGCCCGCATGGCCCTCGCCCCGGCTTCGCCCGCCATCCGTTTCGCCCAGTGGCGGGCCGCGCTCCGCCGGCCGATCGTCCCCAGTGCGGCGATCTCGGGAGGAGAGAGCCAGCCAGCATGCACGTACGGGGTCAGTGCTCGCTCGGTGAGCCGCCCCTCTGCGGAGCGCAGCCACAGCACAAACCCAACCATGCCAAAGAAGACCGGCATCATGCATGAAACATATCCATATAGCAGGATATACGGCTCCTGGCGCTCAGCGGTAAGGGTCGCCATGAGATTCCAGGACGCATGCAGCACCATGGCGGCCAGCAGCCCGCCGGCTGGGGCGAGCCAGCGAGCGGGGCGCCGGGCCACCCGGGCGACGAGGCCAAGCCCAATACCGGTCATCGCGGTGAAGAGGGGGTGGGCGAACCCGGACATCAGGATGCGCCCGAGAAACACCCTGACCACCCACGCAACACCGACCAGCGCTCCGCCATGGGTTGACCCCTCCGCGAAGCCCACCTTGCCGAGGTACAGGATGTTCTCGACCATGGCGAAGCCGGCAGCGGACAGTCCACACAAGACGATACCGTCGACCATGCTGTTGACAACCCTGGGGCGGCGCCAGAACAGCACCGCAGGCCCGATAGCCTTCGTCGTCTCCTCAACGATCGGGGCAACGATCACGGCGACCAGCATGTCCTCGATCCCAAAGCGGTCAAACGCCATCGAGGCCAGCGTGTTGACCGCCAGTGATGCTGCCGTGGCAACGCCAGCACCCCAGGCAAACGCGACAGCCAGGTACTTCGCCGGTTTCGGCTTGTACCGATCCAGCCAGAGGAAGCACCCGACGAGCAGGGGCACGGGAAGCAGAGCGGCGGCGATCCCGACAGACAGCGCGAGCGGGCCGATATGCCACCCAACGTAGACCAGAACCCCGATACCGCACAGGGCGATCCCACCGACAGTGCCGGCGAGCGTCAGCGCACGACGGGCATCCCACCGAGTTGGAGGGGGCAGCGGAGCAAGGCCGCTTCCGGGCATACCGTACTGCGCTGGGTGGCTCACCCGATCAGCCTAGCCAAATCCCCCAGCACTCATCGGCCTGTATCGCGATCCTCTGCGTAGATCTCGAAACGGTCTGCCGGATACACCACCCCATCGATGATGATCACCGGAACACCCTCACTGACGTCGTACTCGACGCGTTCCTCCGGGGTCGGCATCCGGGAGTAGGCGCTCTTCCCTGGCCGCAGGACGACTCTCTGCCGTTCCGGCAGGTCACGTACCCGCGACTTGAAACCGCGCCGGGTTTCGATCAGCCCCTCACCGCGAAGCAGCGCCAGCGCATCCCGCACCGAATCGCGGCCAACCCCGAACTGGGAAGCGAGATCCTGCTCCGACGCCAGCTCAACCCCGGGCGCCAGGGCTCCTTGAAGAATCCGGCCACGTAGGACGGTGGCGATCTGCCGATAGACGGGCGTACCACCATGCAGGGAAACCACGGGTGTGACCATACGAAGGCCTTATCGACAACACTTCCGACGGCCTTAGGGCCTAGTAGCTATATGGCCTTCGCGATGAGGTACTTTCGGCTACAGAACACCACAGACGAAATCGGATGTATGCCGCCCCGTGCAGGTTGACCCTATCGATAACAACAGAACCGATTGATATTCATTTATCGCCCATCATCGCCACGCTTCCGGCGATGACGCTGTTGGTCCGGGTCGATGAGACGGCGTGGTGCTGGGACGTCGTCTCCGGTTGTCCAACGGACAAACGCCCGTATCTCGACTGAACGATCGGTTCCGGCGCTATTGGCCGCTTTGCCGAACCGGTCCCACAGCGCGTCTTCGATGCGGACAGTCTGCCGTGCTGTCCCCCTGCCGCTACGTCCGGTCATGGGCGAAAGAGTGCCATGATGCGCCTCACATCCACGGACCCCTCGTGTCATGACACGGAAGGTAACCTGCTTGTCATGACACGGAAGCGCGTCACTGGAATCCTCCAGTGAATCTCGTGATCATCGGCCCAGCCGCGCTAACTCTGATCAGCTGGGTGCATGCTTGGCTCGTCGGATCGCCAAGCACGCGCAGACGCGTGGTCGGATGGACGGTGGCAGCCGCTGTACTTGCCCCGGCGTCAGCCGCATACAACGCCGCGACCAGACAATGGCCATTCATCCTCGCCAACGCCGTGTTCGCCGTAATCGCAACACGCGGCGCTCGGACGGCCAGAAGAGAACA
>JAFGOK010000442.1 GCA_016926535.1 Micromonosporaceae bacterium
ATACTTGAGCGGTCGTAACGGCTGTAACGGTCGTAGCGGTCGGGTCGAGCCACTGCTCGATGAGGTACCTGGCAATCGAAACGCTCATCGGAAGGGCGAATCCGACAGGCCCACCGGCAAGGGCCGAGGAGATCTCCGCTCGGGTAAACCATCTGGCATCGGAGATCTCCTCCGCGTCGGGGTTGGGGCTCGCCGTGCCATCCGCCAGTGCCATGAAGCCCAGCATCAGCGAACCGGGAAAGGGCCAGGGCTGGCTCGCGACATACCGGATCTCGCGCACGGAGATCCCGAGCTCCTCCTCGATCTCCCGCGCGGCCGCCGCCTCCGCTGACTCGCCCGGTTCGACGAACCCGGCAATGCAGGAGTACCTGGGGAGGCCGTCGGCTGATTGCCAGGCGGCGTTGCTGCCGAGCAGGCACCTCCCCTCTGGCCCGCTGACCCCGTCGTGGATCAAGACGATGGCCGCTGGATCCGTCCGGGGCCATATGACCTCGCGGTCGCTGCCGGTCGTCCTGGTCCAGCCAGCCTCCGCCGCCACGGTCAGCCTGCCGCTCACCGGGGAGTACCGGTTGCGCTGATGCCAGCTGCCCAGGGCAAGGCCGGTCGCGAACATGGACGCGTCCCGCACCGACAGCAGGTGGCCGACCGAGCGGAGGGTGCCCGGACGGGCACCCTCCAATCTCGGGAGGGCTGCCAGCACGGCGAAATACGGCGTTTCTCCCTCGTCAACCCCGAGGAAGTAGCGCTCCGTATCGTCTGGCACGCCTTCTGGACCCAGCAAGACCAGTTCGACTCGGCCCTCCTGGCAGCCCTCCTCCGTGATCAGCGCCTGGCCATCCGCGAGGAGCAGTACCCGGCATCGCTTCCATGCCTGGGCGAGCCACTCCGGATCACGCCGCCTCGCCGCCGCGCGGTCAAGGCCGTCTGTGGCCAGCGGCAGTTCGTTCACGCGGCCTCGCACGGCACCCGGGTCAGCGGGGTCAGGGCGGAAAGCGGGCCGGAGATCCGGTCCGCGTCGCCCAGGATCACGGCGACCGCTTTCGCCGGCGCGAGGTAGCGCGCGCCCGCCTCGGCCACGTCCTCCCGGCTGGCCTTCGCGAGGCTGGCCGCGTGGTCTGCCAGGTAGTCCAGTCTCAGACCGAAGCCGGCATAGGTGCTGACCAGACCGGCGATACCCGCCTGGGTGGACATGCCGAGCTGGAGCGTCCCAAGCGCGTACTGCCGGGCCTGGGTCAGCTCCTCCTCTTCGGGTGGCAGGCTGGCGATCCGGCCGAGCTCGTAGTACGTCTCCAGCAGGGCCGGAGCCGTGACCTCCGTCGACACCTCGGCCGAGACGGTCAGAGACGACCCTGCGACATTGTGCTCGATCATCGAATGCGGGCCGTAGGTATATCCCTTGTCCTCCCGGATGTTCTCGACCCAGCGGGAGGAGAAGTACCCACCGAAGATCAAGTTCGCCAGCTGGAGAACCGCGTGATCCGGGTCGGTCCTCGGGACGGCAGGAAGGGCCAGCCGCATCGACGACTGCACCGAACCAGGCCGGTCGACGACAGTCAGCGGCCCTGTGGCCAGGGCCGGGGCAGGAGGGAGCTCCACCAGCGTTCCCCCGCCGTCCCACAGGCCAAGCGCCCGCTCGGCCGCGTCGACGGCGGCTTCCGGATCGAGGTCCCCGACGAGCACCAGCGTCGCACCTGCCGGGTGGATCCGCTGGGCGTGCAACTCCCGCAGAGCGGCTGGCCTGACCGCCAGCACCTGCTCCGGACCCGGAGTCTGCACAGCGTACGGGTGCTTGTCGTAGATCCTCTTGAGCAACGCGACTCGGGCGAGGTGGGCCGGCTGGCTACGTGCCACCCGGATGCGATCGGCCAGCCGGGTCCGCTCGGTCGCGACCTCTCCGGCTGGGTACGCCGCGTCCGCGAGGACACCAGCCAGGAGCTCGAGCAGGCGATCCAGCCCGGTGACCAGGGCGCTGCCGGAAACGAGCAGGCGATCGGGATCCGCTCCGGCGGTCAGTCCGCCACCGATCCGCTGCAGTTCCGCCGCGAGGGCAACGGTGCTGAACTCGCTGGTCCCGGAGAACAGGGTGTTGGACAGCACGGCGGCCCGGGCGAGATTGGCCCGGGCGAACGGCACCCGCAGCCGCAACTCGACCAGCGGCACGGCCTCCCGCCGCACCGCGAGGACGGTCAGTCCGCTGGACAACGTCCTCTCGACGGTCTTGGGGAGCTTCAGTGGCCGGTTCGGGCCAAGGGGCGGCAAGGGGATCACTGGGCACCTCCCGGGACGACCTCAACCGTCGCGCGCCGGGCAGGGACGAGGGTGGAGGCGGCGTGAACGACCGCTTCCTCTGTCACGTCGCCGATCCGGCCCGGCAGGGCGCCGAGCAACTCCGGCTCCCCGCGCTGTTGCTCCAGTACTGCCATTTGCAGCGCCCTTCCGAGTACGGCGTCCGTGTCCCGCAGCAGGTTCGCCGCCATTCTGGCCTTGGTGCGGGCGAGTTCTCCCTCAGCGAGCCCGTCGGTCGCGATCCGTGCGCATTCCTCATCGATCACCGCCAGCACCCTGGCGACATCTCCCCCTGGCGGGAGGTGCGCCTGGAGCAGGAAGGCCGTTGGGTCGCGGACCGCGAACGGCTCCCCCATGAAGCTGACGTACCCCCCCAAACTAGTCACCAGGCGATCGTTCAGAACCAATCGCTCGACCAGGCGAGCGGCATCGCCATCCGTCAGGACCTCTGCGAGCACGACATAGGGCAGGAATGCCTCCAGATCGCTGATCGGGTCCGGAACGCGCCACCCTGCTGCCAGCGCCGGGAGCGGTGCCAGCGGATCAGTGTAGGTCGAGTAGCGCTCCGCACCGAGATCAGGCTCTGCGAAGTCCGGCCGGACCGGGGCCGGCCTGGCCGGCACATCACCGAAGTGGTGCTCGACCATGCAGGTCGTCTCCGCGAGGTCGATGTCACCAGCGACCACGAGGATCGCGTTGCCGGCAGCGTAGTACTTCGAGAAGAACTCCTCCGCGTCCGCGACAGTTGCGGCCTCGAGGTCGTCGAACGAGCCGTAGCCGTCATGCGCGTTCGGGAATGTGTTGAACATCACCGGCGGTAGTCGAAGCCATGGAAACCCCCCGTACGGGCGATTCATGACATTGACCCGAATCTCTTCCTTGACGACGTCGACCTGGTTGCGGAGGTTCTCCTCTGTCAGGCGCGGCCCGCGCATGCGGTCGGCCTCCAGAAACAGCGCCCGGTCCAGAGCGTTGGCCGGAAGGGTCTCGTAGTAGTCCGTGTAGTCGAAATGCGTTGATCCGTTGAACGTGCCGCCTGAACCCTGCACGTGACGGAAATGGGCAAGTTTTTCGAGGTTGGCGGAGCCCTGGAACATCAGGTGCTCAAAGAGGTGCGCGAAGCCGGTGCGCCCCTCCGGTTCGGACCGGATCCCAACGTCGTAGACCACCGCGACACCGATGACCGGTGCGCTGCGGTCCGGAGTCAGCAGGACCCTGAGGCCGTTGGGCAACGTCAGACGTTCGACGGGGAACGTCACCGCGGGCAATCGCTCGGAAGCGCGATGAGAAGGCACGATAGGGACAGTAACCTGTCGACCCCACTTCGGTCAGGCGGGTCGAATCGAGTCGATAACCTCGTCGACGATGTAATCCCACTCCCGGTGTGTCCCAGGAATCGAGACGTAGAGGATCGCCGCCTCCGGACGGCCGACGTCGAGCAGTACCACAGCGGCCAGCTCGTCCTTGGCCTTCAGCCCTGGCCGATCGAAGTGGAGCCGGAACTTCGTCACCCATGCGGGGAGCCCTCCGACCAGCCGTTCCTCGTCGCTGAGCAGATCCATGGTGTTGGGCTGGAAGTAGTACTCCGTCCTGACATCGGCGGCGACCAGGCGACCGGTGCATTCCAGGTCGACCACCATCGCATCGTTGACTGTCGCTGGCACCGAGCCGGACAGGACCGAGGCGTGGTAGCCGTCCCCGAGCGGTCCCTGCTCCGTGATGAAGTGCTGGCCGATCCGGTAGGTGACTTTGAGATCCCCCCCGCTCCAGACCTGGTCCCAGACGGTCCACGGGGCGCCGTATGCCGCATACGAGATACCGGCCTCGGGGTCGACAGTGCGCGGGCCCGGCGGGGTCGGCGGGATCTCGCCGCGCTGCCGCTCCGGGATGTCACTCGGTAGGGGGCATTGCCGAGCTAGGTCAGGAATGTCAGCGTTGGGGCCAGCCAGCGGACGGTCGAAGACACCCGTCCCCCCGCGCTGCCCGGTCAGGAAGAGGACCGTGACCGTCAGAAGCCCGAGGACAACAATCGTCGCGGCCGCACCGGCGAACCAGCGCATCACCGTTCGGTCTCGGGACGCGAACTCGACGACTGCCCCGGAGCCGCCGGCTTCCGCGGAACCGCTGGGCTCTCCGGCTGGGGCCTTGGCCGACCCGCCGGCCCGGAGTCTCGTCACCACCCCGGCGCCCGGCCCTGGGCG
>JAFGOK010000443.1 GCA_016926535.1 Micromonosporaceae bacterium
CGTTCTCCGAGGGAATGGAATCCATCCCCCGCTCGAATAGGGCATGGCTTGACCTGCCGGACAGCACCACCCGGAACCCCAGCTTGCTGAGCGCCGTGTACCAGAACGGGTAGTTCTCGTACAAGTTGAGCACCCGGGGCACGCCAATATCGCCGCGGGGAGCGTCCTCCCCGGCCGGTCGCCGGTAGCCGAAGACTCTGCGGTACTTGTAGTCGAACAAGTTTGGCAGCCGCTGCTTGGGCCTTTCCCTGCCGGCTCCCCGGTCACACCGGTTCCCGGAGACATGACGCTCGCCGTTACTGAAGGTCGAGATGGTGAGCTGGCAGCGGTTCTGGCATCGCTGGCAGACTGAGAGTTCCGTCGAGACGGTCAAGGTTTCAAGATCGGGCAGGCTGAGCAGGCGACCAGGCCGGATCGGGACCGGGGTGATCGCCACCTCGTTGCGGTAGTGGTTGCTGGCCGTCAGGGCCGCTCCGAAGGCCCCCATCAGCCCGGCGGCGTCCGGGCGCACTACTTCCAGCCCGGTGAGCAGTTCGAACGCGCGCAGCACCGCATTGTTGAGAAAAGTCCCGCCCTGAACGACCACCTTCTGCCCGAGTTGAGCCGGGTCCCTGAGTTTGATCACCTTGTACAGGGCATTGCGGACCACGGAATAGGACAGGCCAGCGGAGATGTCCCCGACAGTCGCGCCCTCCTTCTGAGCCTGCTTGACACTCGAATTCATGAACACCGTGCACCGGCTGCCGAGATCAACCGGATTGGCGGCGTCCAGGGCCGTCTGGGCAAAGGCGTGGATATCCGTCCCAAGGGTCTCCGCGAAGGTTTGCAGGAACGATCCGCAGCCCGAGGAGCAGGCCTCATTGACGCAGATGCTCTCGATGACCCCGTGCGCGACCCGCAGGTACTTCATGTCCTGCCCGCCGATATCGATAACCGCACTCACCCCGGGGCAGAGGTGCTCCGCCGCCCGGTAGTGGGCCATGGTCTCAATCTCGCCGTCATCGATGTTCAGCGCGGTTCCGATCAGCCCCTCGCCGTACCCGGTGACGCAGGACCGCACGATGGTCGCTGCCGCGGGCAGTTCCTTGTGAATCCTGCGGACGATGTCGATGGCGCTGGTCACCGGATCGCCGTCGTTCCCGGAGTAGTGGGAGAAGATAATCTCCTGCCGATCGTTGAGCACCACTGCCTTGATGGTCGTGCTGCCCGCATCGATCCCGAAAAAGCACGGCCCGCTCGCCTCCATGGCCTCGGCCCGGCCCACGGTCGCCCGCCGGTGGCGGGCCTCGAACGCCGCTCGCTCCGCGTCGTCGGAGAACAGGGGACGCATGCGAGCGGTCGTGAGCCGGATCCGCTCCCCGGTCAGCAGCCGCGCCGCGACCGCGGACAGCGGAATGGGGACGTCGTCGGCAGCGGCCAGCAGCGCCGCCCCGATAGCGACGTAGAGCTGAGCCCGCTCCGGCGTGGTAAAAACACTGACGGACTCCGCAAGCATGCGCCGGTACGCCTGGCGGAGCTCTGGCAGGAAGTGCAGCGGCCCGCCGAGGAACACGACGTTGCCCCGGACTGGCCTCCCGCAGGCCAGCCCGGCGATGGTCTGGGTGGCGACGGACTGGAAGATCGATGCCGCGAGATCCTCGCTGGCCGCCCCCTCGTTGATCAGCGGCTGAAGATCGCTCTTGGCGAACACCCCGCAACGCGAGGCGATCGGATAGATGTGCCGGTAGCGCGCCGCCAGATCGTTCAGCCCGCTGGCATCCGTATGCAGCAGCGTCGCCATCTGGTCGATGAACGCACCCGTCCCCCCTGCGCAGGTGCCGTTCATGCGCTGCTCCGGCGTCGGCTTGAGGTACGTGATCTTCGCATCCTCACCGCCGAGTTCAATGATCACATCAGCGTCGGGGTGGAAGCGGCGCACCGCCTCGGTCTCTGCGATGACCTCCTGGGCGAATGGAAGGCCAAGCAACTCCGCGACGCTCAACCCACCCGATCCCGTGACTCGCCCGCGGACGAGCACCCCGGGAAACCGCTGGCTGACCTCGCCGAGTAGCCCTGCCAGCTCACCCTGGATATCGGCATTGTGGCGACGATATGCCCCGTATACCACCTGATCGCCATCCAAAAGCACGATCTTGATGGTGGTCGACCCGATGTCCAACCCAACGTTCAATGTCTGATTGTCGACCATCTGGCGTTCCCGCAGTATTCCGTCCTGTTCAAAGCCATCGAAACAGAGAGAGTCGGTGATGCCGGCATGCCGATTAGACGCTATCTCACAGGAACCGAATTTCAACGACTGTTGAACATGGCAATGCTCACTGCCGCAGGGCTCGGCGGCGCGATCGGGTCATGAATCCAGTTAAAGAGAGATATTGATCCTGTCGTCACTTTCGGCCCAGATTTCGTCCCGGCTCGACAGGCTGCCCGTCACCAGTACTCAGCAGGTGCTCAGCTACAGGTACAGGTCGACTCGGTGAGTCCCGGACTTCCCGGAGGACGTTCCAGCCGCCGCCGGCGCAGCCGAGGCCTCGGGCTTCTGCAGCTTCTGGTCGGCTGA
>JAFGOK010000444.1 GCA_016926535.1 Micromonosporaceae bacterium
AGCCGATCAGACGTGGCATCACGTGTTGACAGCTTGACGGGGAGACCAAGCCTCGCCCGGATGTACGACTACTTCCTCGGCGGCAACCGGAACTTCGCCGCAGACCGAGCCGCCGCGGAGCAGGCTCTGGCGCAGATGCCGGACCTGGCAGCGGTCCTCCGGGCAAACCGGGCGTTCCTCGGACGGGTCGTCCGGCACATGGTCGCCAGCGGCATCCGGCAGTTCCTCGATCTCGGTTCGGGAATCCCGACCGTCGGCAACGTCCACGAGATAGCCCAGCGCGAGGACCCGGACATCCGGGTGGTCTATGTCGACCTCGATCCCGTCGCGGTGATCGTCGCCGACGAACTTCTGGAAGACAACCCCAACGCCTCGATGCTCCAGGCCGATGTGCGCTACCCCGACAAGATCCTCGCCCACCCGACGACGACGAGGCTACTGGATCTCAGCCAACCCGTGGGCATCCTGACCGTCGCGCTGCTGCATGTCTTCCCGGACGAGGAGCATCCCGCTGGCATCCTCGACACCCTCTACGACGCCACCGTCCCGGGGAGTCAACTCGCGCTGTCGCACATGAGCACTCCAGAGGGCCGGTCCCCCTCCGGGCTCAAGGATGCGCAGGAAACGTACGCCCGCAGCGGCAACCGCCTCTACCCGCGCAGCCTCGCCGACATCACCACGCTTATCGGACGGTGGAGCCCGCTGCCACCCGGCCTGGTTGCCTGTCCACTGTGGCGTCCTGACTCGACGTCAGCGGTTCTGGACCCCACTGTGGCCTTCCCTGGTTATGCGATGCTGGCGGTCAAGGAACGCTAGCAGGCGTGCCAAAGTCATCGATCGTGCCCTATGGTCATACCGACCCCCCACGGCGGTCATCAGGGGAGGACAACCATGAAACACATCGATGCGGCGAAGTCTGCGGGGGTGCTACTCCTCGCTTTCGCCCTGGCTGTGGGCGCCGCAGGATGCAACAAGGGCAGTGACAGCAACGACGCTGACGCCTGCGGTCTGAAAATCGCCTTTTTCGGGGCGCTGACAGGCCCCGCTGCCAACCTCGGCGTCAATATCGAGCAGGGATCGGAACTCGCCATCGTCAAGTACAACGAGCAGCACGCGAATTGCCCGGTCGAGGTGGCGAAGTTCGACTCCCAGGGCACGCCGGACAATGCACCAGCCCTCGCTCGGCAGTTGGTCGCGGACCAGAAGATCGTGGGCATCGTTGGGCCGGCCTTCTCCGGGGAGTCTGTCGCCGCCAACCCGATCTTCAACGAAGCTGGTATCCCGCTGATCACACCATCGGCAACGCGGCCGAGCCTTGCCACAGAGCAGTGGAAGGTCTTCCACCGCGCGGTCGCCAACGACGACGCCCAGGGGCCAGCCGCGGCCCTGTACATACGGAGCACCATGCAGGCCAAGAGAGTCTTCATCGTCGATGACCAGACAGCCTATGGCGCTGGACTGGCGACGTCCGTCAAGAACACCCTCGGCAGCCTGGTCATCGGCACCGACAAGGTTCAGGCGGACGGGCAGCAGACCGACTTCTCCGCAACCGTCACCAAGATCATCTCTAGCGAGACCGACGTCCTCTTCTACGGCGGCTACTACCAGAACGCCGGCCTGATCCGAAAGCAACTGACCGCCGCCGGCTGGAAAGGCACGATGGTCGCTGGCGACGGGGTCAAGGATCCTGGTTTCCTGACCGTCGCGGGCAAGGAGCCGGCAGAGGGCACCATCACCACCTGCCCAGGTGCCCCAGCCACCGCCGCGAAGGGCAGCTTCGTCAGTGACTACAAGGCCAAGTGGAACATCGAGCCAGGCACCTACAGCGATGTGGCATTTGACGCGGCAAACATCTTCCTCCAGGGGATCGAAGACGGTAACACCACACCAGAACAGATGAACACCTTCCTGAGCACGGTCACGTATGAAGGGATCGCGAACACGTACTCCTTCACGGAAACCGGGGAACTCGATCTCACCCAGATGGTCGTGTGGACCTTCAAGTTCTCAGATGGATCGATCGTCCCGGACATGAAGGCTCCGACGAGTTAGGAGGCGAGCACAGCGGTTCTTCCCGGTAGGAGCAGGTATCGGTGGATTTCCAAAGCCTCATTCACAACGTCGGCGAGTACACGGTCACCGGTCTGGCCCAGGGAGCGATCTATGCGCTCTTCGCACTCGGGTACACCATGGTCTACGGGGTGCTTCACCTCATCAACTTCGCGCACTCCGAAGTCTTCATGGTCGGTACCTTCGCGGCGATCCTCACCTGGAGCGCGTTCGGACTCGACCAGGACTCGGCCACCCCTGCGGTCAGCAGTGTCCTCCTGCTGCTGCTCGCGGGCTTTCTCGCGGCGGCGATCGCATCGGGCATGATGGCGCTGATTGTAGAGATCATCGCCTATCGTCCACTGCGAAGACACAACGCGCCGCCGCTGGCATTCCTGATCACCGCGATCGGAGCGTCGACCGCGGTCTCCGAGACCGTTGGGATCGCAACCCACCGGACTGTCTCTTCGGTACCACCGCTGATGCAGCCGAGCACGGTGTTCCGGATCGGCACCACCGCTGTGACCAACGTTCAGATCCTCATTGTGGTCCTGGCGCTGGTGATGATGATCGGACTGGAACTGTTCATCAGCAAGACCCGGCTCGGTCGGGGGATCCGGGCCATCGCCCAGGACAGCGACAGCGCCGCCCTGATGGGCGTCAACAAGAGCCGGATCATCTCGCTGGTATTCCTGCTCGGCGGGCTCATGGCGGGCATAGCTGCCGTGATGTACCTGCTGAAAATCAGATCGACCAAGTACGATGCCGGCTTCAATCTCGGCATCAAGGCGTTTACCGCCGCTGTCCTCGGTGGCATCGGCAACCTGCGCGGCGCCCTGCTCGGCGGGCTGATCCTCGGACTCGCCGAGAACTACGGCTCCGGGTTGTTCGGAACGCAGTGGCGCGAGGTCGTCGCCTTCGTGCTGCTCGTCGTCGTGTTGTTGTTCCGGCCGACGGGCATCCTCGGCGAATCGATGGGAAGGGCACGAGCGTGAGTGTCATGCCTGTCATGCATCGCCGGCCAATGCGCTGGGCCGTGCTGCTCGGGGTCGCGGTACTGGCCTATCTCCTGCCGTACATCGGCAGCATCCCGCTGATCGGGCCTCAGATCGTCACCGAAGGCATCGACTGGCCCAGCGCGTTGTTCAATATGTCGTACTATGTGCTACTCGCGCTCGGGCTCAACGTCGTTGTCGGGTACGCAGGGTTGCTCGATCTGGGCTACGTCGGCTTCTTCGCCGTCGGCGCCTACACCGTCGCTGCCCTGACCTCGCCGGACAGCAGCCTCAACGTGGGTTGGAGTTGGGCCGCCGCCGTTCCAGCCGCCCTCGCGCTGACGCTGGTCAGCGGGGTCGTGCTGGGATGGCCGACCCTGCGGCTGCGCGGGGACTACCTCGCGATCGTGACCCTCGGGTTCGCTGAGATCATCAGAAACACCGCGACCAGCTCCGAGTTTCTGCGCGGTGACCAGGGATTTGGCAGCATCCCACACCCACCGGGAACCCTTTCGGACGGAACGCCGATCTTCGGCGTGCGCGACGCGACACCGTACTACTGGCTTGGCCTGACCATCGTCATTCTGGTCATTGTCGGGGTGCGCAATCTCGAGCACAGCCGGGTCGGCCGGTCCTGGCTGGCCATCCGCGAAGACCAGGAGGTCGCGGAGATGATGGGTGTCCGGACGGTCAAGTACAAGCTGTGGGCCTTCGCCATCGGAGCTGCCATCGGCGGCCTGGGCGGGGTGCTCTTCGCAGGCGAGCAAGGGTTCCTGAACTCCGCGACCTTCCAGCTGCTGTTCTCGATCCTGGTACTGGCCGGGGTCGTCATGGGAGGATCCGGCAACCTGCCGGGCGCGATTCTCGGCGGCGCGCTGATTTCCTACGTCCCCGACCGGCT
>JAFGOK010000445.1 GCA_016926535.1 Micromonosporaceae bacterium
ACTATCACCCTTCAAGCGGCGCCGTGGTCTTCGCCGTCGCAGACGGGGTGTCGTCCGCAGAGCACTCGCACATCGGCGCCAGCGCCGCCTGCCGGTCTGCAGCCAATACCATCATGGACAGTCTTGAAGGGCGGGTCGAAAAGATCGACTGGCAGGAGCTGGTGCGACAGGCGGCCTGGCAGGTCATCGCCCAAGCCCGCGCGGTGCTGGGCGCCGACACCGATGTCGAGCTGGCAGAACGGCAGTTCGCCACCACGCTCGTCACCGGTCTGGCGCGCCCCACCGAGGACGGCGCCGCGGTGTCAGTGATCCAAATCGGCGACAGCAGTGCCTGGATCCTGCGGGGCAACCGGTACCAGTGCATTCTGGGCTCCAAGTTCGAGTCGAAAGCCGAGGTTGTCACCTCGGCGACGGCGGCCCTGCCCCGCGTGCCGCAGGTCACCCCCCGCGGCGGCCTGCTCCTACCCGGCGAGGTGCTACTGATCGGCACCGACGGCTTTGGCGATCCGCTGGGCGCTGGCGACGATGCGGTCGGCCGGCATTTCGCGGAGGTGCTCAGCCGGCCGTGCAATCCATTCCGATTCGTCCACAGTCTCGACTTCTCCCGGGAGAACTTTGACGACGACCGCACGCTGATCGCGCTCTGGCCCAATCCACGAAGCCCCCGCCGACGGCGATGAGCGATATCCCGGTCATCGACAGAGCGCGGCTGGGGCACCTGACCGCCATCGGCAACGGCGGCCAGGGCAGGGTGTGGGCAACCGGATCCATCCGGATCAACGGCGACTGGCCGGGCGCATACAAGGAGTACACCGGCTCGGTCCTCGCCCGGTTGGACACCCGCGTGCTCCGGCAACAGATCGGCTTTGTGCCGGCCCTCCCCCGGACGACCGGCCAGTGGCTCTGCGGGCAATCCGCCTGGCCGGCGGCTCTGGTCCAAAAACACGGTGGGGTGCGGGGCTTTCTGATGCGCCGGATTCCGGAGGACTTCGAACTGCGCCTGCCCCAGCGCGACGGCAGCCGGCTGGAGAGGAACCAGACGCCCCCCACGTTCCCCCGGCCAGCGTCGCCCGCACCGCCAACGAACGCGGCCAGTGGCGCCGAAACGACTTCCACGAACACGGTCTCAAAGGTCGCTGTCACCATCGGCTCCGTGATCGTCCTGCTCCTCGTCCTGCTCTGCCTTATCTCCAGCGTCCTCGGCATCGCCAACGCGATCAGTGCCGCTCCCCGAGCCAGACTCGTGCTGACGACCGGCGCGGCCCGGCGGGGGTCGACGGAATCGGTTGCCTGGGCCATCGTTCTCAGATCTGCAGGTAGGTCACAGTCGGATGGCCGTACTCTTCGGCGACCGGGTTCCAGAGCCCGACGAAGCGTTTCTTGGCCGCAGTGGCCAGCTTCGACTCGGCCTCGCCGCGGCTCCGGGCGCCGCCCTCCATCACCGACGACCCGCAGCCGTTGCGGGAGACCGCCCAAGCCCAGCTCGCGAATGCCTCGTCAGCGGCCCGGGAATGGGCGAGCGCGTCGGTTAGTTCCCCCTTGAACTGGTCCCCGCTGGCCAGCCTGCCAGTGTCCAGGCTGCGGGCACGACCAAGCAGCGCCGCGCGACTCACCGCTGCCTCGTCCAACGTCGAGCCGGCCTCCGACAGGCGGCGGCATGCCCGGACGTCCCCGATCGCGGCGATGACCCGCTTGCGGTCGGCCCCCGAATCAGCGAGCAGTCCCGCGACGGCTCCGGCCTGGTCGGATGGGCTGAGCGTACTGGCCGCGCCGGGCAGGTTGGAGTGCGCTGCGTCGAGGAGGGCTTCCCACCAGTGGTCGACGCGCGGCGCGGCGTAGCACAGCGCGATGAGCAGCACAACGAGCTTGACCAGCGCGCTCGCAGGGATCCACGCGACTGCGTTGCCCAGGCTCCTTCTCAGTGCCTTTGCCGCGCCGCGCCCCACCCCGCCCCTCTTCGGCAATGGCGGAAAAGGCGCCGCTCCCGGTTGCGGCCAGCGCGGTCCCAGCCCCGCAGGTCGGGATGCGGCCCGCGACGGCTGGGTCTGGACCTGCCCCGTGGTGGGAGTCTTGCAGGAAGCCGTCCCCACGGATCCGGTGGCGGCGTTCCAGGACGGCGTTGCTGCGGTTCGCAGCGCGGTGGCCAGCACGCGCTTCCAGTCGGCCGGGGACGGCCGGCTCCCCGTGTCCGTACTCAGGCCCCGCTCTGCCAGCCGCCGCACAGCGGGGCCTGCGCGGTCCAGCGGGGCGGGATCGGTCAGGTTCTGCTCCCCGGCAAACAGCCGGACAGCAAGCAGCGCGAACTTGTATGCATCAGTCGCCGTAGTCGCCCGCTGCTCGCCGCTCGGCGCCTCCCAGTCGCTGGTCTCCACCTGCGGCAATGCAGTCACGCCGCGCACCCGCATCGCGTCGCAGTCGATGAAGTAGCAGCGCGGCCGATCAGCAAGGTCGAAGCACAGATTGTTCGGTGAAAAGTCACCAACGACGATGCCCAAGCAGTGCAGGCGCTCCAGCGTCTCGGCAGTATCGAAGAGAAACTCCAGGCGAAACCGGTCGGTAACGAGGAGCCCCACGCGGTGAAGGAACGCGTCTTCATTGAGGAGCAGTTGCGTCTTGCCCAACTTTTGCCTGCTCCCGCTCGGCAGGGTCATCGACACCGAGAACCGCTGCGGCACCCGGGGCATCAGGAAACCGGTGACGCTGCCGCCGCTGGTCACCACGGCATTGGGCCATGCGGACCGTTCGGCCAGCAACCTCGCGTCCGCGCTGGACAACTCGCCCGGAAGCCGCACCATCGCGGTCAGCGCGTCCTGGTCGAGCGTGGCGAGCGCTGCCGCGTTGTATTTCTTGTAGACCGCCGCCGGGTCGTTCGCGATTGCGTATACCTCGCCCTGCCCGCCGCGGTCGAGAAGAGAACGTTGGCCAAGCAAGCTGGCCTCCATCCGATCAGTCCGTTCCGGTGCGGCCATCGCCCTCCGTTCTTGTACCGTCAGTGCCTCGCAACAAATACCAGGAACGGGTCCCGGACCATACGCCATCTGGCATGTTCAACGACGCCGATCCCCCAAAAGGAACGCTCTTCCGGCCGCGCCCGCATCCGACGTTTGCCCGGAAGCGATCACCAGATAGTCGAAATCTGCGACGGTGAGCCGCTACACCCGGCCTCGGGACCACTTGCGCTGCGACTGCCCGCGATGATCGCCGAGACGGCTTCTGCGGTTGCGGGTC
>JAFGOK010000446.1 GCA_016926535.1 Micromonosporaceae bacterium
GAGCAGACCGACTCCGCCAACCACGCGACTGCGGTGCTCTGCGATGCCGTCGCAGCCTCCTACCTGCGCGAGCTGCTGGCAGACCAGACTCGCAGGGAGTTGGCGGCACCGTGGGTGTCGGTCAGCAAGGCGTTGCCCCATCGCACAATGGATCTCGGCCCGCAGCAGGAGGCCATCACCGAGGTACTCCAGCGCGTCGAATCGCTGCCCCCGGCCGATATCGAACGCCTGACCCGATCGGCGGAGTCGACCCGGCGCAGCCTGGCTGACTGGGCGCCTGCCGTCCATTCCGCTTCCTGGGCCGTCTTCCTCTCCAGCCGGGTCCGTGCTGCGGCTGCGGCCCAGTTGCTGCTGGTCCAGGCGATCGATCGGGCGCAGATCAGCCTGACGGCGCGAGCCGGAGGCGTGTGGAACCTGCTCAGCGGTGCCGTTCAGGCACTGGTGGTCCGCGACCTCCTCGACACGACCACGGTGCACCGCCTCGTCGACCCGTACCTCGCCGCGCTCGGGCCGATCCCCAACGCCTGAGTCGCTTCCGTCCCGTTTTCCGCTTTCCCTCAGTTGCCCCCGGGCCGTCGCCGATAGATCCGCAGGAAGCGGGTCGGCAGTAGCCGGCGTCTTGCGGCTCGGGAGGCAGAGTGATCTCGGTCCTGGTGGTCGACGACTCCGTGGTCATACGGAGGTTGGTCACCGACGCTCTGGCCGAGGATCCGAAGATCAAGGTTGTCGGCGCCGCCTCCAACGGCCGGATTGCCCTCGCCAAGATCGAGCAGTTGCGGCCGGACATCGTGACCCTCGATGTTGAGATGCCCGTGATGGATGGGCTGGAGACGCTGAGGGTCCTTCGCCCGAAGTATCCCCGGCTGCCGGTCATCATGTTCAGCACGCTGACGGCGTCGGGGGCGACCGCGACGCTGGACGCGCTCGCGGCCGGGGCGACGGACTACGTGACAAAGCCCGCGAACGTCGGCAGCATTCGCGAGTCGATCCGCAGCGTTCGGGAGCAGCTCATTCCACGGATCCACGCCCTGTGCGCGCCGAGGTCCGGCCAGAAGCGCCGGAGGGGACCGCTGGAGCGTCCCCCGCTGTTCGGACGGCCGCTGGGGGAGGGACGTCCCCCGCTGCTTGGCCCGACGCCGGGAGCGCGGCCAGAGCACGGGGCCCGCCCGCTGACCGGGCAGCCCGACGCTGCGGCCCGTCCCGATGCGGCTGGCGGCGTTGCGTCTCGCCAACGGGGGAAGGTCAGGCTGGCCGGCCCGATCCGGCCGCGCACCGGTCGGGTCGGCGTCGTCGCGATCGGGAGCTCGACCGGAGGGCCGGACGCCCTGACGAAGATCCTTCGGATGCTACCGAAGGACTGGCCGGTCCCGATTGTGGTCGTGCAGCACATGCCGCCCGTCTTCACGAAGATGTTCTCCGAACGGCTCGACCGCATCTGCGACCTGACCGTCGTCGAGGCGATGGACAACATGCCGGTCTGGCCTGGGTCGGTCTACATCGCCCCGGGGGATCTGCACCTCGAGGTCGTCCGCAAGGGGCAGGAAGTCGCGACCCGGGTCAAGACGGGGCCGCCGGAGAACTTCTGTCGTCCTGCGGTCGATGTGCTGTTCCGCTCTGTGAACACCGTCTACGGGCAGTCAACCCTCGCGGTGATCCTTACCGGTATGGGCCATGATGGCCAGCGGGCTTGTGAGGGGCTTCATGCCGCCGGAGCGGAGATAGTGGCCCAGGACGAGGCGAGTTCGGTGGTCTGGGGTATGCCCGGCGCTGTGGCCAGTGCCGGGTTGGCCGACGCCGTGCTGCCTCTGGACGAGATGGCGAGCCATCTGATCGCCCGTGTCACCGGCGGGCGACGTACGTCGTCAGTGGAGGTGACCCGATGACCCTAACCGCCCAGGAGTTCGCCTTCATCAGTGGCCTGGTCCGGCGAGACGCCGCCATTGTGCTTGAACCCGGAAAGGAGTACCTGGTCGAGGCGCGGCTGTTGCCGCTGGCCCGCAAGGCGGGTATCCAGACCGTTTCGGAATTCGTCAACCGGGCGCAACAGCGTCCGGAGCCGGAGATACATCGGAAGATAGTCGACGCGCTGACGACGAACGAGACCTCGTTCTTCCGGGACAACGAGCCGTTCACGGCGCTGACCCACCACGTATTGCCGGATCTGCTGCGCGACCGGGCATCGACCCGGACGCTGAAGATCTGGTCAGCCGCATGCTCCAGCGGGCAGGAACCCTACAGCCTGGCCATGCTCTTGCAGGATGCGCTTCCTGGGGGATGGAACTGCGAAATCCTGGCGACAGACATCTCAAGCGAGATGCTGACGAAAGCCGAGGCGGGGACCTTCACGCAACTGGAGGTGAACCGAGGATTGCCAGCACCGTTGCTGGTGCGGCACTTCGAGCGAGTCGGTGCGCACTGGAAGGTCTCAGCCGCGCTGCGAAACGCAGTGACCTTCAAACGATTGAATCTGGCGGCACCGCTGCCCCCGATGGGGCCGTTTGATGTCATCTTCGTGCGAAACGTGCTTATCTACTTCGACGTGGAGACGAAACGGTCGGTCCTTGGGCAGGTCAGCGGCCTGCTCAAGCCGGATGGGTGGCTGTTTCTCGGGTCGGCCGAAACGACGATTGGCATCGACGACAGATACGAGCGGGTCGTCGCGGGGC
>JAFGOK010000069.1 GCA_016926535.1 Micromonosporaceae bacterium
GACGGTCGCGGGGGCGCAGCCGCCCCGCCGGGCGAGACCCTCGCGCTCTTCGCCGACTGCCTGCTCGTCGGGGCCATGACCGCCGTGACGGTCCTCGGGGTCGTCACGGCGCCGGCCGGCCTCGTCGCCGCCTGTGCCCTGCTGCGGGACCGGATCGCTGCCGACGTCCCGGTGGGCCCCCGGGCCTACTGGGCCCGCCTGCGGCAGGTGGCCGCCAGTGGCCTGGCCGTGGTTGTCGTCCCGGGTGCGGTCGCTGCGGTCCTCGGCCTCGATCTGCTCGCCCTCTGGGCGGGGGTTCCCGGCGGGCGGATCCTGGGCGTCCCCCTCGCCCTGGCCACAGCCGCCGCCGTACTCCTGGGCCTGCGGATGGCCGGGGCATGGCGCCCCGGTCTGCGCTGGCCGGAGGTCAGCCGGGTGGCCGTCAACCGGGCCCGGACGGATCCGGGAGGTGACGTGCTGCTGCTCCTGGCCGGGATGGCGGCGATCGCGATCGCCGCCATCGTCCCGCTGATCGCCGTGCTGGTCCCCGGGCCGCTGGCCCTGGCCGTCGCGGCCATCGACGTCAGGCGTCCCTGGTGAGTTCCACTCCGCCGGGAGCGGTCCGGGTCACTCGGTCGTCCCGTCCGGACGGATCGTCCGAAACCCGACATAAGGTGCGAGCGCCGCAGGCAGCGCAATAGACCCGTCCACCTGCTGGTGGTTCTCCAGGACGGCCGCCAGTGTCCGGCCGATGGGCAGGCCGGAGCCGTTCAGCGTCGCGACCAGGCCCTTGCGCCCGTCCTTCCCACGCATCCGGATGCCGGCCCGGCGGGCCTGGTAGGTGCCGCAGTCCGAGCAGGAGGAGATCTCCCGGTACCGGTCCTGACCCGGCAGCCACACCTCGAGGTCATAGGTCAGCTGGGCCGAGAACCCCATGTCCCCGGCGGCGAGGGTGACGACCCGGTAGGGCAAATCCAGGGCGGCCAGGCACGCCTCGGCGTGGCCGACCATCAGCTCCAGCTCGGCCTGGGACCGCTCCGGGTCACACAGCCGGACCAGCTCGACCTTCCCGAACTGATGCAGCCGGATCAGCCCCCTGGTGTCCCGGCCGTAGGAGCCAGCCTCCGACCTGAAGCACTGGGTGTGCGCGGTGTACGCCCGGGGCAGGCTGCCCGCGTCCAGGATCTCCCCGGCGTGCAGGTTGGTCAGCGGTACCTCTGCGGTGGGGATGAGGTAGAGGTCCCGGTTGGCGGTGCCCGTCCGGAAGAGGTCCTCGGCGAATTTCGGCAGCTGCCCGGTCCCGGTCATGGTCTCCGGGGTCACTAGCAGGGGCATCGAGAACTCGACGTAGCCGTGCTGCCGGGTGTGCAGGTCGAGCATGAGGGCCGCCAGCCCACGTTCGAGGGCGGCCCCGGCGCCTCTGGCGATGCTGAAGCGCGGGCCGGAGAGCTTCGTCGCGTGGGCGAAGTCGAGGATCCCGAGCGCCTCCCCCAGATCGACGTGGTCCTTCGGCTCGAAGCCGAAGGACGGCGGGGTGCCTCGACGGCGCACCTCGACGGCGTCAGCGTCGCTGTCCCCGTCCGGAGCGGCGTCCAGGGGAAGGTTTGGAACGTTCAGCAGGACGTCGCGCAGCTGGGCCGCCAGGTGCTCCTGCTCGGTCTCCAGCGCGCGGGTCTCGTCCTTGATCTGCCGCGCCCGGTCCTTGAGCGCGGCCGTCTCGCCGCCCTGCCTGGCCAGACGCTGCACCTCCGAAGCGACCCGCTTGGATTCCGACCGCAACTCGTCGACCCGCTGGATACTCTTGTTCCGCCGGGACAGCAGGTCGTCCAGGGCGGACAGGTCCAGCTGGTACCCCCGGCGGGCCAGGCGACGTACGGCGTCTGCGCCCAGTTCCAGCAGGGCGCGGGCATCGTGCATGACGGTCCTCTTCCTTGGTCGAACCGGCGACGGTCTGTTGGTCCATCGTGCGCCAGGTTCCTGGCGCCGTCACCGCGTTTTCTGGCGTCTGCCCGAAGCTACATCGCCGAGAGGGCCCTGGCGTAGTTGACCTGGCTCCGGATGTAGTGCGCCGTCGCCGCGTTCACCACCGGGATGCTCGTCGAGTACTGGAAGCGACCATTGGTCACGGTCACCATGACGACCCCGCGGTACACCGTCTCCTTGGCGAGGAGAAACAGGAGGCTGAAGAAGGTCAGGATGCAGAATCCGACGATGGCCAGGACGATGGCCCAGGTCGGCGTCTTCTGCGCCGCCATCCACTGGTCCGTGACGATCCAGTTGGACCCGCGCAGGGGGAACTCCGCGTACGGGGTCCGGACGGTCGTCTGGGTAATCTCGATGTCACCGATCCGGGTGAGGGCCGGTTGGGGCAGCGCCGGAGGCATGGCCATCGGGGGCGTGGACATCGGGGTGAGCGCATAGGGGGACATATCTGGAGGACCCGACAGCGGCATGGGCCCCCCGTTTGACTCCTGCCACGGCTGCGGGGACATGGTCATGCTGGCAGTGTAGAACCCTCCAGGGACCCCGCATCGACCCGCGACGACCCCGACGGGCCAGCGGCGGCCAGGGCCGCCGGATAGGATTGATTCCACCAATTGGCCCCCCTCGATTCTTGCGTCCAGAGTTCAGTAGCGAGTACGTTACGCGGCGTTCGAATAGAGTGATCGGAGGCAGGCAGTGGCACGGAGTTCCTCGGTGATCGTCGTCGGCGGCGGGATCGTCGGCCTGGCTGTCGCGGCCCGCCTGGCGCAGCCCCGCCCTGGTGCCGGGAGCGGGTGCGAAGTCATCGTGCTGGAGAAGGAGCCCACCTGGGCCGCCCACCAGACCGGCCGGAACAGCGGGGTGATCCACTCGGGGCTCTACTACCGGCCAGGCAGCCGCAAAGCGTCGATGTGCCAGGCAGCCAGCGCCTCCATGCTCGCCTTCGCCAGGGAACACGGCGTCCCGGCGCAGCGGTGCGGCAAGCTGGTCGTCGCTGTGACGCAACCGGAGGTCGAGCGGCTGCGTGCCCTCCAGCAGCGAGCGGAGGCCAACCAGGTCCCGGTCCGCTGGCTGGAACCATCCGAGATCAAGGAATTCGAGCCCAAGGTCGCGGCGATCGCGGCGCTGCGCGTGGAAAGCACCGGCATCACCGACTACCGGGCGATCTGTACCGCTCTCGCCGAGCAGCTGGCCGACCACGGTGCGGACCTCCGTCTGAGCACGAGGGTCACCGCCATCCGCGCGGACGGCCAGGGCGTCACCGCCGAGACCACCGGCCCAGCGGTCCGCGCCGACGCGCTGGTCAACTGTGCCGGGCTGCACAGCGACCGGGTGGCCGCCTCGGGTGGCCAGCGACCGGGCGTGCGGATCATCCCGTTCCGCGGCGAGTACTACGAGTTGCGGCCAGAGCGCCGCGACCTCGTCCGGGGGCTGATCTACCCGGTGCCCGACCCGCGGCTGCCCTTCCTGGGCGTCCACCTCACCCGCATGGTCGACGGCAGCGTGCACGCCGGGCCGAACGCCGTGCTCGCGCTACGGAGGGAGGGCTACCGCTGGCTGGATCTGTCGGTGCGGGACACCTGCCAGACCCTGGCCTACCCGGGGTTCTGGCGACTGGCGAAGACCTACCTCGCCACCGGGGTGAGCGAAGTCGCCCGTTCCCTGTCCAAGCAGCGGTTTGCCGCGGCCCTCGCCCGGCTCGTTCCCGGTATCACCGCCGACGACCTGGTCCCCTGCGCCGCCGGGGTACGGGCCCAGGCGCTCACCCCGGCCGGAGCGCTGGTGGACGACTTCCTCATCCAGACCGGCCCCCGGCAGGTCCACGTCCTCAACGCCCCCTCTCCGGCGGCGACCAGCGCCCTGGAGATCGCCGCTGAAGTTGCCGGGAGGGTGACCGCCGGGCTCCGCGCCACCAACGGGTGAATCCCGCTGTCCAGTGAGGATCCGCCTGATAGTCTCTGTGACAGTTTTCTACATAATGATCCGGCGATGGCATGGCAGAGTCTCGTGACTTCCCGCTGGAGGATCAGTGCCGCTCGTCTATGTACATGGTGTCGGAAACCGCTCAGGGAATGCCTACGACACTTGGGCTCGACAACGTGACGATCTCTTCAGGGAATTCGTTCTTCCCGCCATGGGCGCACAGCCCGACGATGCCATTCTCAGCCCGGACTGGGGTTCCGATGGCGCGAGACTACGCTGGTCAGGAGCGAGCCTTCCGGCAGAGCAGATCGAGATCCTCGGTTCTGAAACGGGTTCGAATGTCGGCGGATCAACGTCTTCCGACGGCTCTTTTCTCACAGAAGTCGCAGCACACGAAGTGGTGGACAATCCTGACGCGGTCCTCCGGTCAATCGCGACTCGGGACGTTTCCTCGGCGCTGGATCTGCTGTTCAGCCTGGTCCCCTCGGCCACCGGCGAGGAATCCGCAAGGACCCGGGCTGCGGCACGCCGGCTCGTGGGGTACTGCCGGTTTCGCGAACGACTGCATCCAGGGCAAGACCAGGTCCGGCGCTATCCCTGGCTCGCCTCGGTCGTTGATGACGAGGCGTTCCTGGACCGACTCTGGGCGGAGTCGTCCAGATGGACCTTTGACCATACTGGAGCGTCAACCCCGATTGGGCAGCAGGAGAGCGCGGTCGAGGTTCTGGGCGGCAGGGACCAGCTGCCCGCATGGCTGTCGCGGGCCCGCCGGTCGCTGAGAAATGCGCTCGCGCGGGGTGTCGGCAGCTCAGCCTCAGCGGTCGTGGTGACCGCACGGGCCCTGCTCGGTCAGCAGCTCGCCCAGCTCGCCGGCGATGCGCTGGTCTACCTCGGTCAGCGGGGCGACGTGGGCAGCCCCGGTTCGATCGCCCGGACGGTCGCCACAGCCATCGAGTCGGCCCACGGCGGCCGGGGTCAGAGCGGCCCGCTCGTGATCGTTGCGCACAGCCTCGGCGGTGTGATCGCCTACGACGTTCTGACTCGGTTCCGGCCTGACCTCACCGCCGATCTTCTGGTGACCGTCGGCAGCCAGGTGGGGTTGTTCGCAGAGCTCGCCCTGCTGGGAGCGGAGGAACTCGATCCGCCCGCCAGCGGTGCTCCCCCCGGGCAGATCGAGGTACCACCCAACGTGCGGAACTGGCTCAACGTGGTGGACTGGGCCGATCCGCTCGCATTCCACGCCGAGCGGATCTTCGACCGGGTCACGGACTACCGCTACCGCACCTCTGCGGTATGGGCCCACACCACCTACCTGCGGCAGCCGATGTTCCACGCGAGGCTGGCTGACCGAATCCGGAAGGCCCTGGCATGACCACAGTCCTGGAGTCCGGTCTGGCCTCCCAGCAAACGCACGCCCTCGTCATCGCGGTCGACCACTACCTGTTCTGCGGACCGGAACGATCCCGCCCAGGGCCATTCCAGCACTACGCCAAGCATCTCACTGATCTCTCCTCGCCATCCGAGTCCGCCACCACCGTTGCGACCTGGCTCTGCGACCACCTGATCGACGACCCGTACCGGCCCCTGGGAAGCCTCGAGCTGCTCATCTCGGCCAGGCAACCGATGCAGTTCGACGCAGGCAGCGGTCCGGCTCCGGTGGAGGGCGCCACCTTCCAGCAGACCGAGGACGCTTTCAACCGCTGGTACGACCGCTGCGACCGGAATCCGGACAACGTCGCCCTGCTGTTCTTCTTCGGGCACGGCTGCCGGATCGGGCAGGACGACGTGCTCCTGCTCGCTGATGTGGGAAGCAACCCCAACGCCTTCTTCACCAATGCCTGGGACTTCCGGCGCACCCAGCTGGCGATGCGGGACTGCCGCTGCCAGACCCAGTGCTCCTTCATCGACACCTGTCGATCCAACGTAGAAGAACAACTCGACGTCGTCCCAGACAGTGCTCGATCGTTCCGGCAGCCGTCAACGACATTCGCCCCGAGGAAGCACGCTCCGATGGTCTACTCGACGACAGCCGGCGCCGATGCCCTCACTCCTCGCGGCCGGCCGAGCCCGTTCGCGCTCGCCGTCCTCGACGCCCTCTCCGGCCTCGCCGCGGTGGAGACCAACCAGTACTGGGAGGTCAGAACCGCTGACCTCGCGACGACGATCAACCGGGTCCTGCAGTGGAATCGCCACCCGGACTCGGAGGGCGAGCCGCAGGTGGCCGACAGCGGGGGATCACACCCGGGCGACAGCGTGATCAGGGTGCTCCGAGAGGCCCCCCAGGTACCGTTCCGCATCACCTGCGCGCCCGAGGAAGCGATCGCGTCGGCCCAGCTCCGGCTGTGCCGGGCGGCCGAAGAGCTCGTCCGCTCCCCCTGCCCAGAGCCGTGGCAGGGTCGAGCTCCCGCAGGGGAGCACCAGCTCAAGGCCGGTTTCCCATTGGGCGACTACCACAGTCGGGAAGCGCCCGTAGGCATCCGGCCGCCCAACCGGACCTACGCCCTTGAGGTAAGGCCAGTATGAGGACAGCGGAGACCATCCTCACCTGGTCGTCCGGGGACCTTGCCGCCCGGGGCACCGTGCTGGCGCTGGAGATCCTGGATGAGACCTCGCGGCTGCGCCGCACTCTCGCTCTGCCCTCGGACGAGCCGCGAACGCTGGAACTGCCCCATCCCCGCCCCTACCTGGCCCGGGGCTGGCTGCCGGACGGAACGGAGCTCAGTGGTACCTTCCACAGCGGAACGCCCCGGGTGTGCCTTGCTCCTCGCCAGAGGCCACCGGGGCAGGAAAGGGCCCTGCCCAGCCCGGCCCCGGGCGGGCTCTGGCTGAGCCTGCTGGGGTACCTGCACGTCGGTGATCTGCGATCGGCGCGGATCCTGGCTGAGGAGACCGACATCGCGACCGCAGACGATCCGCTTCAGCGGATCGCGCTCACGTACCTCTTCTTCGACAGCGTTGACCACCGCTTCGCGGCCTGGGCCAAGCCACTGGTCCACCAGTTGCCGAATTCCCCGGACGCGGCGATCCTGGCGGCCTGGGCCGAGCTGGAGTCGCCAGACGGGCGTCCGGTTGAGGCAGGGCGGGAGCTGCTGCGTGCCCTCGATCTCGGCCCGCCCGTGGTCGCCCGCGGGATCTCCCTGCTCGCAGACGGGCTGCTGGTCATCGAAGAGGCTCTGGCCGCAGAGGACGTTCTGGCCGGCGCAGCGGTCAGAACGGCGCTGTCCAGCGTGCGTCGGTTCCAGTACCAGCACCAGCGCCGCCTCCGGATGACACCGCTCACTGGTGACCCCGGCAGCCCGCTGGTGCCCGCTTGGCTGCCCGATGGCACCAGTCCGGTGGTGGCGTCACCGAAGCAGCACGCGCTGCCCGAGCCGGACGCCACACGGTCATCGTCCTGGTCGGGCCTGATATCCGAGGCGATCGCTCGGGTCGTACTGCCGCTGCTGGGGCCCCGCGCCGCAGGCAGCGGCCAGGCCCCTTCCCCCCGGCGCTGGGCCTTCCCAGATCACGAACTCACCCTGATCGCCTCCCAGATCACCCCGGGCGAGGTCTGCCTTGACCTGACCGCGACGAAAGCCGAGCCCTCGCAGGGTTCCCTGTTCCTGCTCGACCTCAGCTTCGCCGATCGGACCGAGCGATACCTGATGGCCATGGTGAAGGACGGCTCGGGCGGTCTCACCGGCCATCTGGTCGTCCGGGGAGCGTCGGCGACCCTGGACATCGTCCTCTGGGGGCACCGGGCTGCGCAGGCCCTTGGACCGGCCGACGTGCCAGCGATCCGGCGTTCGGTCGGGGCCACCAACCGGCAGGGGCGGAACCAGTGGCGCGCCCTCGCCCGAGCCCGAGCCCAGGCCCAAGCCCGAATCCGAGCCTCCGATGATCCCGTCCTCATTGCGATCCGGGAGAGCCTGCCTTGACAGAGCCCCGCACTCCGGGCGGTACCCCGCCGGCTGCCGCCCCGCCGAAACCAACCAGGAACTACTACGACCGTCTGGTGGGAAGGGACCAGGGCTGGATCGCCCGGTGCCGGAACGCGTGGCCCAAGGGACCAGCCGCCGTCGCCCAACTGCTGGCCAGCGCCTCCCCGGAACGCGCCGTCCTCCTCGACCACGGTGACCCCTGGCCCGCTCCAGGCCCGGACTCGACAATGGAGGACGAACCTGACGAGGGCGAAAGCCAGGCCTCGACCGCTGCCCGCGCGGTCGCGCGAGTCGCCTCGGCTCTGGCCGATCCGACCACCACCGAGGTCGCGGTCGCCGAGGCCGGGGAGTGCTGGGAGCGGCTGCGGGTTCCGCTGCTCGGACCCGACCAGGTTCGGGTGGCGGACTCCCTGATCTCCAGCAGCCCGGGACCGGCCCAGTCGGTGCTCCGGCGGCTGCATGACCGGTCCTGCCGCCCGGCTGAGGGCTACGCCTGCCTGCACGCGCTCAGCCTGTCGCGGGCGTTACCGCCCCGCAGGCGCCCAGTCCAGGTCCAGGTGCTCTTCGACCAGGCCGCCCGGGGCCGTGCGGCCGTCCTGCACCTCGCGGTCCTGCCCGGAGGGCCAGCGGGGCTCTATCCCGACCCGGAGCACATGGCCTTCCTCTCCCCGGACCGGGAATTCCAGGAAAGCGTGGCGGTGGCGTGGGAGACCAGCCGCCTCGCCGGGCGGGGGCGATGCGTCGTCTGGTCGGTCCTGGAACGGAATCGGGTTCCGGGGTGCGACCTCGTGCACGATTCCCTGGGCGCCGCTTTCGGAGTCGGGCTGTCCGAGTTGGATGGTCAGCTACGGCGGCTCGGCACCTTCCGGGTCCGCCGCCTCAGCCGCAGGTGTGCGGTCACCGGCGCGCTCGATCGCCAGCACGCCATTGGCCGGGTGGGGGGAATCCCCAACAAGCTTCAGGCCGCGGACGAGGCTTCGCTGCGGGTGGTAGTCCCTCGCGCCTGCCAGGCCGAGATCGAGCAGGAGCAGCAGCGCAGCGAACTCCAGATACAGGTAAAGGTCAACTTCGCCAGTACCCTGGCCGAGGCCATCCGGCTGACGCGCACCCAGCTGAATCCCCGGTGGGCCGCAGCGTTGGGGCTGGTACTGGCGCTGGTACTGGCGCTCGCCGGCGTCGGCTACCGGTGGCGCGCCGACGTTGACGACCTGACCGGTCAGAAGATGGCGCAGCAGTTGCTGAGGAATTCCAAGGCCACGGGGCTGCGGACCGACGCCGCCCTCTTGCTGGGGGGCGCGGCGTACCGGGCCGACCCGTCGAACCTCACCGCCGCAGCCCTGCGCGAGCAGGCGCAGAGTCTCGGCGGACTCACCCGAATCCTGCGCACACCCGGGAACACCCAGATCGAGACCGTGAACTCGGTCGCCCTCGCTCCGGCCGGTGACCTGATCGCCGCCGCGACCCAGATCGTGTCCGACGATCCCAACCCGCCAGGGGCCGGAGATCCCTCCGATCCCGACTACCAGCCGGTGGTGCTGCTCTGGCCTGGCGACGGGCGGGGGGAAGGGCGGCTGCTCGATATCCCCCTTTCCGGGACCTCGGCGACCAGTGTCACGTTCAGCCCGGACGGGGCGACCCTGGCCGTCGGTACGACCGCTGGCGCGGTCACCCTGGTGTCCCTGGACAGCAGCCGAGGCTGGCCCCCGATCCCCGGAGCGTCAACGCACACCATCGAGGCGCCGGACACGGCGGGTCCTCTCTCCTTCGACCAAGTCGAGCACCTGTCGTTCTCGCCCGACGGGACGCTGCTGGCGATCAGCCGGAACAGCGGCACTGTCCAAAGGGTCCAACTGGTCGGCGAAACCGGAGCGGCGGGACCGGAGGAACCGACCACTCTAGACTCCTTTCCGGGCACTCGGGCCCGGTTCAGCCCGGTTGCTGACGCCCTCGCATTCCTCGATTCCTCCGGCCGGCCCAGCCTCCGCCACCCGCGATCCCAGAGCGGACGATGGACCGCCCAGGAGCTGCCCGCCCCAGCGACCGACCTGACCTTTCGGGAGGACGGCACCGAACTGGCGGCCATCGCCGAAGGAACCATCATCCTCATCGATCCGGCGAGCGGGACGTGCCGGAACCGGGACGCCATCACCAGCGGATCCCTGGTCGCCTACCAGGGCGATCTGCTCGTCACTGACCTGGGCGTCCTCAGGGACACCCAGGTACTGTCCCTGATGGAGACGCGGCTGGTGAGCGCGACCTGGCATTCCCTGGCCGTCAACCGGCACACCACCAGCTATGCCCTGGCCGGACACTGGCGAGATGCCTCGCTCGGCGGGGTGGTCATGCTGTGGGACACCACCGACCACCTCAAGCGCTCGGTTCAGCTGCCCGGCGTCCCGATCAAGGCGCCTGCCGCGCTCTCCCCGGACGGCGCCGTCGTGGCGGTCCTCGACGAGAGCGGGGTCGTCAACCAGCGATCCGCCTCGGACGGCTCGCCCACCGGGCCAGTCCTGGCGAGAGGGACCCTGGCCCCGACCAACCTGGTCTACAGCCCGAGCGGGCGGCAGCTGGCAGCCCGGAGCAGCAGAGAGCTCTCCCTCTGGGACACCCGCACCGGCCAGGCGACGCTCGTGGATCTCTCCGTCCCGGATAGCGGCGCGACCGGCGGTCTTGGCCTGCGGGTCGACTATCCCGTCTCCTACCACCCGGGCGGAACGGCGCTGGCCACCATCAGAGCCGACAACCGGGTCGTGCTGGTGGACACTGCCGGATCGGACCACCGGCAGCAGGCGGTCGGCGAGACCGCCAGTGAGCTCTACGACGTCGCGTTCAGCCCCGACGGCAACCACCTGCTGATCGCCGCCGCCGACGGCCTGCGGATCTGGCAGGCCGATCCCTCCGCTCCCTCGGGAGTTGCCGGCGCCCCACTCACCATGCCCGCCCCTGCCTCCACCGGCGCGGCCGGCGCCAGCGGACCGGTGGTCATCAACCGGGCCATCTACCTGAACCGCAACCTGGTCGCCGCGAGTGACAAGCACCAGATCCTGCTGTGGGATCTCAAGGAGAACACGGTCAGCTCCCTGCCGAACGCCGGCTCCTCCGCCAGCGAGATCAGCCACCTGGCCACGAACCCGGATGGAACGACGCTGGCCGCCGGGCGCGCCTACGGGCTGGTGCAGCGCTGGGACGTCGCCAGCGGCCGGCGCCTCGATGCGGGTCTCCTCAGCGGGGTCCCGCTGCGAGACCTGCGCCTCACGGCGGATGGTTCCCTCTCCGTGACCACCGGGCTGGCGGTCACCACCTGGTCAACAGATCCCGACGAGCTGTTGGAGCGGATATGCGAGATCACCCAACGCAATCTCAGTGTGGACGAGCGAGCGACCTACGCTGTGCCCTCGAAGTCCACCGTCTGCCCGAACCTGCCCAGGGGATGACCGGGCGGATCGGGGATGTCCGCCGGATCTTCACAGATCACCCCGATGACCCGACGTCCATTGTGAAAGCGGAGACGGCGATCTCGCTGGCCCTCGCCCAGCACTCCGCCA
>JAFGOK010000070.1 GCA_016926535.1 Micromonosporaceae bacterium
CCTCCCTGCTGGCGTTCCGGGGGAAATGACCCATCGGCGATCATTTGGGCCAGGTCATCGGCCGTGGTCAGGTAGTTGAGTTCCAGCTGGCTCGGGGTCCGTGCCGTCAGCAGGTTCGTGTCCCGGCCGATGACCGCGATCACTTCCTCGTGGTCCGGCCTGCGCACTGGTATGGCCTCATGCCGCGACGGGGTGTCGCCGTACCAGATGGGATCGCCCTCCCGCCAGATCCGGCCCCTGCGCCGGGCGATCGCCAGATGGGCGACCTCAGGGCCGCCGACGCACCGGCCCACCTGATCGTCCTGGTACACGGTCGGCGCTGTGGTCGCCCGGACCTGCGCGACACAGATGAACTCGTCGTCGTCCCCCGTCGGTACCCACAGCAGCAGGTCCGCGAAGGACAGATCGGAGATCAACTGCCAGTCGCCGGCCAGGCGGTGCAGATGCTCGATCTCCGCAGTACTCAGGCTCGTCCGCTCAGCGGCCAGGTTTCCCAGCGTCGACACGAGGTCAAGACTGCCACGCCCTACTCCGGGAGGTACTCCCTAGTGCTCGCCTCGACGACGAGCTCTGCCAGCCGCAGCCGCAACCGGTGCTTGAACTCCGCGGGGGCGGCCTCGTTGCCGCAGCACCGGGCGACGAGGGCCTTGACCTCCTGCTCGATCCCGTACTCGCGCAAGCAGGGCGCGCACTCCTCAAGATGGGTGCGGATCAGCTGGCGCCGCTCGTCGGAACACTCAAGATCAAGATAGAGGTAGACCTCTTCGAGGACCTCGGAACAGTCGGTCTCATGTGGTTCGCCACAACTCACGACACACCCCTACCGCCGCGTTCACCCACGTCACACCCCCTGACCGGCCGCGGCATCCACGCCGACGGACTGGTTGGACGAGGAGCGAGTGAAGCCGCGCTCGGCAGCGTAACGCCCAAGCAGGTCCCTGAGGTTCCTGCGACCGCGGTGGAGTCGCGACATCACCGTACCGATCGGTGTACCCATGATGTCCGCTATCTCCTTATACGAGAACCCCTCGACATCCGCAAGGTACACCGCGAGCCGAAAATCCTCGGGGAGGCGATGCAACGCGTCCTTGATGTCGCTGTCGGGGAGCCGGTCAAGTGCCTCGGTCTCCGCGGATCGCAAGCCGCCGGACGTGTGAGACTCGGCCTCGGCGAGCTGCCAGTCGGTGATCTCCTCGGTCGGCGCCTGGAACGGCTGTCGCTGCCTGCGTCGGTAGGAGTTGATGTAGGTGTTGGTCAGAATCCGATAGAGCCACGCCTTGAGATTCGTGCCCTGCTCGAACTGGTGGAAAGCTGTGTACGCCTTGAGGAAGGTCTCTTGAACCAAATCCTCAGCATCTGCCGGATTCCGCGTCATGCGCAGGCCGGCGGCGTAGAGCTGGTCAAGGAACGGCAACGCCTCGCGCTCGAATCGGATGCGCCGCTCCTCCGGGCTCTCGCTGTGCACCACTCGGGTATCCCCCTTCGGCCGTCCCGACGAGGATAGGTCGTCATCCTGGGACTTACCTGAGAGTAGCGAGGTTGCGCTTCGGGCGCTCGTTTCGGCGCCGCAGGTCCACAGCGGCCAGCGCAGCAGCGCCGGCAACCACTCCACAGCTCGATCGCACGTTCTCAACGATGGCCCCTTCCGGGTGACGCTGCATCGCCTCACCCGGCCGGTGCAACGCTCTCGTTGCCCGCGCGCATTCCCAGGGGACAACACCTGTCCCCGGCTACCGGTACTGCTGGGGACCGACCGGGCGCCGGGGACAGGAAGGGCCTGGGAAGGCCATGGATCGCAAGATCCGGTGTGGAGGTCCCGACGTGACCGGGATACCTCACACAACGACCGCGGAACCGCCTGGTGACGCAGAACCGCTGGTAGCGAGGCACAAACCACCCAAAGAGTGCGCACCGTGCACCTCTGCACGCCACGCGATGAGCATCGCCCGTCGCTCCCTTGGCGTGGTGGCCCCCCACACACCGTGACAGTCGCCGGACTCCAGCGCCATGGCCAGACAGGCCCCCTGAACGGGGCACCCGCGACAGAACGCCACAGCGGCGTCCGAAGACTCACTCGGTGCGGGAAAGAACATCTCTGGATCGATAGTGTGACACGCTCCTTGACTTCGCCATGCCACATCGTGCCTTCGTTCCCGAATGGCACGAAGCAGTCGTTGATCTCGACGTGCTGCGGCAACCTCATGTGGGCGTGGCATCCGCGCCCGGGTCATTCACCCACCTCCCCCGTGGGTCATCACTACAGATGAGCAGGTCGTGCTGAAGGGCTCGCGAAACAACCCGCCGGGCGGTTGTTCTATCGCAGAACCAAAGCGGTTTCAAGAGGTGGACAGCACATTCGACATTCCTGCCGGTCGACTTTTGGGACGTACCACTAGAAAAGGGTGAGAGGGTCACTGGCCTGAGGCTCGGCTTCCGACCCGGACGCAGACGGATCGGGGAGCCACTCGCGCACCAATTCAGGTCCATCATTTCGAACGTCACCGACCCGGGGAGCCACCGGGCGTGACTCGATCGATGAGATCATCTCTTGGTCGGCAGGACGCAGCAGCACCGCCGGATCCTCGCCGAGATCCCCATCTCCGCCGATCCAGGCTCCCCACCGCTGGCGAGGAAGCACCAGCGGCATTCGATCATGAATCTGGGCCAGCGTTCCAACCGCCTGCGTTGTCACGACGCAGCACATCATCGTCTCGTCTTCACGAAGGCGGAATGGCGCCCAGATTCCCGCGAATCCCAAAACCCGCTGTTCGTTCCCGGCCATGAAGTACGGCTGCTTGCGTCCATCGCCAGACCTGGCCCACTCGTACCACCCGTCTGCGGGAACAACACACCGGCGGGCCGCGAACGACGACGAGAACATCTTGGACGATGCGACCGTTTCCGCTCTCGCATTAATGATCAGTTTTCCGGCCCGACCCGACCTGGCCCATGGCGGGACCATTCCCCATTGGGCGAGCGACAACAACCTTCCATCGCCACCCGCCGATGTTCGCACTATCGCGATCGTCTGGGTCGGCGCGACGTTGTATGAAGTGCGGAGTCCGCCTCCGGTCTCATCCACCGCCGCGAACAGTGAGGTGAGATCAGCGGCACTCGTTGTCATGGCATACCGACCGCACACCAACCAACCGTACCCTGTACGAGTGGCGACAAACCCCTGGATGGCACCGACGGCAACCGACCCGATCACCGCGACCGTCCGCCTCCCCGGCTCGAAATCCATGATGGCCCGCGCGCTCGTGCTCTCGGCCATCTCGGAGGGGGCGAGCACCCTGGCTCGGCCGCTGCGGGCCAGGGACACCGAGCTGATGAGCGCTGGACTGCGCGCCCTCGGGGTGGATGTCTCCTGCGAGGACGACGCGCTCTGGCTCGTGCGGCGGTCACCTGAGCCCTTGACCGGCAACGCCCACATTGAGGTCGGCCTGGCCGGGACGGTGATGCGCTTTCTCCCCCCGCTCGCTGCGATGGCGCTCGGCCCGGTCAGCTTCGACGGGGATCGCCGGGCCCGCCAGCGCCCGCTGCGGCCACTGGTCAGAGCGTTGCGCTCCCTTGGTGTCCAGGTCGAAACCGGAGAGAACGACGGCCTGCCCCTGACCGTCCACGGCCTCGGCAAGGTCACCGGCGGCCCGGAGGGCAGGACGGTGACCATCGACGCCTCAGCCTCAAGTCAGCTGGTCTCCGGCCTCCTGCTCGCAGCCCCGGCGTTCGAGCACGGCATCGTCGTCCACCATGTCGGACCACCGGTGCCGAGCACCCCCCATCTGCGAATGACGGTCGCGATGCTCAGGGCCGCCGGAGCCGCCGTCGACGATACGGCGGCGAACACGTGGACCGTCGAACCAGGACGGCCGTCCGCGCGGGCCTGGGACATCGAGCCAGACCTCTCCGGCGCGGCACCATTCCTCGCGGCAGCGCTGGTCACCGGCGGCACGGTGACGATCCCGGACTGGCCGCACGAAACCACCCAACCAGGTGACCGGCTCCGCGAATTGCTGGCGGCCATGGGCGGCACGCCGGAACTCGGCCCCGACGGGCTGACCATGCGGGGCACCGGCGTCGTCACAGGTCTGGATGCCGATCTCAGCGAGGTCGGGGAGCTGACCCCGGTGCTCGCGGCGCTCGCGGCACTCGCGCGGACCCCATCCAGGTTCCGGGGGGTCGGGCACATCCGGGCTCACGAGACGGACCGCCTCGCGGCTCTGGCCAAGGAACTCGGCTCGCTGGGCTCCAAGATCACTGAACTGCCGGATGGCTTGATCATCGAGCCGGCGCCGCTCCGGGAGACGGTGTTCGAGACCTATGACGACCACAGGATGGCCCATGCCGCCGCAGTGATCGGCCTGGTCGTCCCGCACGTGCGCCTGACCGACGTTTCGTGCACCACCAAGACCATGCCGGACTTCCCAGGGCTATGGTCTGCGGTAGTGAATGGTGACGACGGAACGCTTGGAGGGCCGGCCTGAGGCGACGGGAGTACGACGAAGACGACGTCCGGATCAGACCAGGTCGTTCGTCTCGTCCGCGTACCCGCAGACGGCCAGGTCACGACGACGCCATCGACGCCTTCGTCATCGCCGTCGACCGAGGCAGGTACACCTGCGACGTTGACGGGCGGACCATCGTCGCCGTCCGAGCCCGGGAGCTGGGCAGGCGAGGGGTGGTCGTCGGTGACCGGGTACGGGTGGTCGGGGACGTCTCTGGCACGGCTGATGCCCTGGCCCGCATCGTTCGGATCGCTGATCGGACCTCTGTGCTCACCCGCACGGCCGACGA
>JAFGOK010000447.1 GCA_016926535.1 Micromonosporaceae bacterium
ACGCCCCGGCGTATGCCGACGGGGCAGGCGATCACAGGTCACGGCCGTCGTGTTCCCGCCCACCATGTGCAACATTCAGAGCGCTCAAGGACAGACACCCCCCTTTCAGGCATGATGTGCCCGGATCAGGGACGCGTCTGCCCTTGAGCAGTCAGCGATCAGTTCTCGGAGAAACAGACGATCTTCGAGAAGTCCTCCGCATCGAGCGCCGCACCGCCGACCAGCGCGCCGTCGATGTCCGGCTTGGCCATGATGCCGGCAGCGTTGCTGCCCTTGACCGAGCCGCCGTAGAGGATGCGAACCTTGTCAGCGGTCCCGCCCGGGTACAGCTCCGCCAGCCGCTTCCGCAGCGCGCCGATGACCTCTTGGGCGTCCTCTGGGGTCGCGGTCTTGCCCGTGCCGATCGCCCAGACCGGCTCGTACGCGACGACGACCTTCTCGACCTGCTCCGCGGTCAGGCCCTTGAGCCCGCCGTCGAGCTGGGCAACGGTGTACTCGACGTGGTTGCCCGCCTCGCGGATGTCGAGGCCCTCCCCGACGCACATGATCGGGGTAAGCCCGCTGGCCAGCGCCGCCTGCACCTTGGCATTGACGATCTCGTCACTCTCGCTGTGGTACTGCCGCCGCTCCGAGTGGCCCATGACGGCGTAGGTGCAGCCGAGCGCGGTCAGCATGGACCCCGCGATCTCACCGGTGTACGCGCCCTTGGCGTGCTGCGAAATGTCCTGCGAGCCGTAACCGATCTTCAGCTTGCCCTCCTCGACCGCCGCCTGAACGCTGCGGAGGTCGACGAACGGCGGCAGCACGACCACCTCAACGTCGGTGAGCTGCTGCTCGTTGAGCCTGGCCGCCAGCTGCTGGACGAGCAGGTGGGCTTCCCGCCAGTTGAGATTCATCTTCCAGTTGCCGGCCATCAGCGGCCGGCGACCCGACTTCGTCATGTCATGACTCCAATGCCGCGACGCCTGGCAGCGTCTTGCCTTCAAGGAACTCCAGCGAGGCGCCGCCCCCGGTGGAGATGTGGGAGAACCCACCGTCGCCGAACCCGAGCTGGCGCACGGCCGCGGCAGAGTCGCCCCCACCGACGACGGTCAGCCCGTCAACCTTCGTAATCGCTTCGGCGACCGCGCGAGTACCGGCAGCGAACGGCGCGAGCTCGAACACGCCGGGAGGGCCGTTCCAGACCACGGTCTTCGCCCCGGCGAGCGCGGCGGCAAACGCCGCGATCGACTTCGGGCCGATGTCCAGGCCCATCCAGCCGTCCGGGATGGCGTCCGCGTCCACCGTCCGGGTGTTGGCCTCTGCTGAGAAAGCGTCGGCGACCACCACGTCAGTCGGCAGCACGATCCGGTCCCCAGCCCGCTGGAGCAGGTCGACGCAGGTATCCACCATCTCGGGCTGGAGCAGCGAGGTCCCGACCCCGTAGCCCTTGGCCGCGAGGAAGGTGAAGCACATACCGCCGCCGATGAGCAGCTGGTCGACGCGCGGCAGCAGGGACTCGATGACGGCGAGCTTGTCCGACACCTTCGAGCCGCCGAGCACGACGATATACGGCCGCTCGACGTCGTCACTGGTCACCCGGCGCAGCACCTCGACCTCGCGCAGCACGAGTCCCCCGACGTAGGCCGGGAGCAGCCGTGCGACGTCGAAGACGCTCGCGTGCTTGCGGTGCGTCGCCCCGAAGGCGTCATCGACATAGACGTCAGCCAGGGCCGCGAGCTGGGCCGCGAAGGCCGCCCGCGCTGCCTCGTCCTTGCTGGTCTCCCCGGCGTTGAACCGCAGGTTCTCCAGCAGGGCGACCGCGCCGTCCGCCAGCGCGGCGACGGTGGCCGTCGCCGAGTCGCCGACTGTGTCGGTCGCGAAGGCCACCGGAGAGCCGAGCAGCTCCCCCAGCCGCGCCGCGACCGGCGCAAGCGTGTACTTGGGGTCGGGAGCGCCCTTGGGCCTGCCCAGGTGAGAGCAGACCACAACCTTGGCGCCCGCGTCCCGCAGGGCCGTCACCGTCGGCAGCACCGCCCGGATCCGGCCGTCGTCGGTGATCCTGTCGCCGTCGAGCGGAACGTTGAGGTCGGCGCGTACCAGGACGCGCCGACCCTTCACGCCCTCTGACAACAGGTTGTCGAGGGTCTTCACAGTTTGGCGCCGACCAGCTTGACGAGGTCAACGAGGCGGTTGGAGTAGCCCCACTCGTTGTCGTACCAGGACAGCACCTTGACCGTGGTGCCACCGATGACCTTGGTGCAGCCGGAGTCGAAGACGCTGGAGTGGGAGTCGGTGACGATGTCGGAGGACACGATCGGGTCCTCCGTGTAGGCCAGGATGCCCTTGAGCGGCCCCTCGGCGGCGGCCTTGATCGCGGCGTTGACTTCCTCAACCGTGGTGGGCCGGGAAGCGGTGAAGGTGAGGTCGGTCACCGAGCCGGTGGGCAGCGGCACCCGCAGGGAGAAGCCATCGAGCTTGCCCTTGAGCTGGGGCAGCACTAGGGCCACGGCCTTGGCCGCACCGGTCGAGGTCGGCACGATGTTCAGGGCCGCGGCGCGGGCCCTGCGCAGGTCCTTGTGGGGGGCGTCCTGCAGGTTCTGGTCCTGCGTGTACGCGTGGATCGTGTTCATGAGGCCACTGACAATGCCAACGGTCTCGTCCAGCACCTTGGCGACCGGCGCGAGGCAGTTCGTCGTGCAGGACGCGTTCGAGATGATGTGGTGCTTGGCCGGGTCGTAGTCGGTGTGGTTGACACCGAGCACGACGGTCACGTCTTCGTTCTTCGCCGGAGCGGAGATGATGACCTTCTTGGCGCCGGCGTCGAGGTGGGCCTTGGCCTTGGTGCCGTCGGTAAAGAAGCCGGTGGACTCGATGACGACGTCCACGCCGAGGGTGCCCCAGGGCAGCTTCGCCGGGTCACGCTCTGCGAGCACCTTGATGGCCTTGCCGCCGACGATGATCTCGTCCGCCGCTGCCTTGACCTCCTGGTCCAGCCGGCCCAGGATGCTGTCGTACTTCAGCAGGTGCGCCAGCGTCGCGGGGTCGGTCAGATCGTTGACCGCGACGACCTGGACGTCCGCCCCCTGCGCCTGGAGCGCACGGAAGAAGTTACGGCCAATGCGGCCGAACCCGTTGATGCCTACCCGGATGGTCACTTCGACCCGTCTCCTCGGTTGTCAGGCCGGCGCCATCAGGATGCCCCCGGCCATGGTGTCCTCGCCCGCCCCAAATGCGGGACGTCATCTGATCGGTGCCGCAGCCTCGCGCCAGCTTTCGATCGCCGTTGTGGTCAACGGCGATCGGTCCCCGCGGCCCAAGGCAGGGTCGTCGCCGAACACGGCGACCATATCGCCAATCGGTTGAACCACCGTGACCGGGGGTACACCGCTCGACGAGCCCAGCACGACCATAACTCCGAGAATAGGCGCGGGGTGGCGGAACTCAGCCGACGAGCATCTCGGGTGTGACGGCCGACTCTGTATCGGGAATGCCAAGATCCCTCGCCCGCTTGTCCGCCAGCGCCAGCAGCCGCCGGATACGACCGGCGATCGCATCCTTGGTCAGCGGCGGATCCGCCACCGCCCCGAGCTCTTCCAGTGACGCCTGCCGATGGGCAAGCCGAAGGTGGCCGGCACTCGAAAGGTGCTCCGGGGCGTGCTCGCCCAGGATCTCCAGCGCGCGGGCCACCCTGGCAGCCGCAGCGACCGCCGCACGCGCCGACCTGCGGAGGTTAGCGTCGTCGAAGTTGGCCAGCCGGTTGGCCGTTGCCCGGACCTCCCGGCGTACCCGACGCTCTTCCCAGGTCAGCACCGCACTGTGCGCCCCGGTCCTGGTCAGCAGGGCACTGATCGCGTCGCCGTCCTTGAGGACGACCCGGTCGACCCCGCGGACCTCCCGGGCCTTGGCGGTGATCCCGATCCGCCTGGCCGCCCCGACCAGGGCCAGAGCAGCCTCCGGCCCCGGGCAGGTCACCTCAAGGGCGCAGGACCGCCCCGGCTCCGTCAGCGACCCGTGGGCGAGGAAGGCCCCGCGCCACGCGGCAACGGCGCAGCACATGCTGGCGGAAACGACATGCGGGGGCAGGCCACGCACTGGCCGCCCGCGCACGTCGAGCAGGCCGGTCTGCCGGGCGAGTGCCTCGCCGTCCCGGACGACCCGGACAATGAAATGACTGCCCTTTCTCAGGCCGCCAGAGGCAAGGACATGCAGCTCACTGGGGTACCCGTAGAGGTCAGCGATCTCCTTGCGCAGGCGCCGCGCAGCGGCGCCCACGTCCAGCTCTGCCTCGACGACCACCCGGCCGGAGACGATATGGAGCCCCCCGGCGAACCGCAGCGTCGCGGCCATCTCGGCTCGCCGGCAGCAGGGCCTGGCCACCTCGACACGGCAGAGCTCCTCCTTGACCGTTCCGGTCATGGCCATCGTCGTCGTCACCTCGCGGGGCGGAGAATCGGTCGAGGGTCATCATTGCGCGGCGCCCAGGATGGGCCCCAAGGCGGCCGCCAGGGCGACCGGATCGTGGCGTGCGGCCCCGTCCGCAACGGCGACCGGTGCGAGCATCAACAGCGCTCCCAACGATTCTGCCGCACCGCGTACCCCCGTGGGGTCCCCGATAGCTCGGGGGTCCGCGATTACTACATCGACTCGCAGGGGCGGGAGGTAACGGTGCAAGGCCCCGAGATGACCCGGGAGGGACAATCCGGCCGTTTCATTATCGGTCGCCAAGTTCAGGATAACTAGTCGTTTAGCCTGACTTTTCACCATTGCTGCTGCAAGATCTGGAACGAGGAGATGCGGGATCACGCTGGTGTACCAGGATCCCGGGCCAAAGATCAGCCAGTCGGCGATCCCGACGGCCGCAATCGCCTCCTCGCACGCCACGGGCGCCCCCGGATTCAGCCTGACCGTCTGGACCATGCCCCTACTCACGGCGATCCGATGCTGCCCCTCAACCAGGACCGCCTGCCCGGGACACGCGGGATCCGCGTCCAGGATGTCCGCCTCGATCCAGACTGGCTGGCGGGACATCGGCAACACCCGCCCGTGGCAGTGCAGCAGCCCAGCGGCGTGGTCCAGGGCCTCCACCGGATCGCCCAGCAGCTCCATCAGCCCGCACAGCAGCAGGTTGCCGACCGGATGACCGGCGAGGGCGTCGTCCCCAGCGAACCGATGCTGCAACAGCCCGGCGGTCCGCCACGCGAACTGGTCCCGCCCCTCAGCCAGCGCGGTGAGCGCCTGGCGCAGGTCGCCCGGAGGGAGGACGTCCCGGGCGGTCCGCAGCCGGCCGCTCGATCCGCCGTCGTCCCCGACGGTAACGACGGCGGTCAGGTCTAGTGGCAGGACCTGCGAGGCGACCCGCAGTGCCCGCAGGCAGGCGGCAAGCCCATGCCCGCCACCAAATGCGACAATCCTTAGTGGACGTGTCGCCTTCATTCGCGCCCCAGGTCGCGGTGTTGTGCGGATGCTGCCAGTCTCATCTCTCGTAGCCTCCTGGCGAGTTCCTCTGCGATGGCGACACTCCTGTGCTTGCCACCCGTGCAACCCGAAGCCACCGTGAGGTACCGCTTACCCTCCCGCTCGAATCCGGGCGCTGTCGAACCAATCAGACGAGCGTACGTCTCGACAAACGCGAGGGCACCTCGCTGGCCAAGGACGTATCGACTGACAGAGGTCTCCTTCCCCGTGTGCTCCCGCAACTCCGGTACCCAGTACGGGTTTGGCAGGAAGCGGGCGTCCAGCACGAAGTCCGCGTCGGGCGGGAGACCGTACTTGAACCCGAAGGACAGCACCGTCACCCGCAGCTGCCGGCTGTCATCCCCGACGAACAGTTCCTCGATCCTGCTACGCAACTGGTTGACATTGAGGTGGCTGGTGTCGATGAGGACATCCGCCTGCTCGCGCGCTTCCCGCAGCAGTTCCCGTTCGGCCGCGATCCCGTCGGACAGCCGCCCGTTACCCTGCAGCGGGTGCGACCGGCGAACGCTCTCGAACCGGCGAATCAGTACCTCGTCATCCGCGTCGAGGAAGATGACCCGCGGTGAGAACCCGCGCTCCCGCAGCGACTTCACCGCACCGGACAGGTCCGTGGAGAACGCCCTGCTGCGCACATCCAGCACCATGGCGGTCTTCCTGGCTACCCCGCCGCCGGCGAAGGCCAGCTCCGCCATGTCGAGCAGCAGCGCCTGCGGCAGGTTGTCGACCACGAAGTAACCGACGTTCTCCAGCGCCCGCGCGACCGTGCTACGCCCGCCCCCGGACAGCCCGGTCACGATCACCAGCGAGACGTCGGATCGGCTTGGAGCTCCGGTTCGCCGATCGCTCCTGGCACCGTGTGAGGCCAGCCCCTCGCGCGCGGGTGCGGCGTTGTCCTGCTCGGGTCCTGGTCGTCCCATCACATCTCCTGGGATAAGTGATCTCCTGAGATTCGCGCCCGTCGCCTGGCTGCGCGGACCGCTCCGCACAACCGTCGACCTGGATATTTCCACCCCAAGCCACACTATGGGGCTATTCGGTCAAAGCGGCAATGATCGCCTCGGCCGTCCGCCGCCCGATGCCCCGCACCTCGGCGAGGTCGTCGACGGTCGCCATGCGAAGGCGTTTCAGGCTACCGAAGTGCTTGAGAAGGGCAGCGCGCCGTACCTCTCCCAGGCCGGGTACTCCGTCGAGGGCGGAGGCGGTCATCCGCTTCGACCGGCGCTTCCGGTGATATGCAATGGCAAACCGGTGGGCCTCATCGCGCACCCGTTGCAGCAGGTACAGCCCCTCACTGCTCCGGGAGAGGATCACCGGGTCGCTCTCCCCCGGTAGCCAGACCTCCTCCAGGCGCTTGGCCAGCCCGCACAGAGCGACTCCCGTCACACCGGCAGCCGCCAGCGCACCCGCAGCGGCCTCGACCTGCCCGGCGCCGCCGTCCACAACGATCAGTTGCGGGGGGTACGCGAACCGGCGCCCCCGCCGGTCCGCGGGCTGATCGTCGGCGGACTGGCCGGCGGACTGGCCGTCCTGCGACCCACCCGCCCGCCTCGCGAACCGGCGCCGCAGGGTCTCTGCCATCGCCGTGAGGTCATCGGCCGGCCCTGCGATCGAGAATCGGCGGTACTCGCTCGGGCGAGGCAGGCCATCCTCGAACACCACCATGCTGGCGACAATGTCCGTTCCCTGGATGTGCGAAACGTCGTAGCACTCGATCCGCAGCGGGGCCGCCGGCATCTCCAGCGCCTCGGCGATCTCCTCCAGCGCCCGGCCCCGGGCGGTCAGGTCACTGGCCCGCCGCAGCTTGTGCTGGGTCATGGCCTGCTCGGCGTTACGCTGGACCGTCTCGGCCAGCGCCCGCTTGTCACCGCGCTGGGGGACCCGGATCGTCACCCTGCTGCCGCGACGCTGCGACAGCCAGTCTGCCAGCGCGGCGACGTCCTGGGGCAGTTCCGGGACGAGCAGTTCCCGCGGGACGTCGACCTCGCCCTGCTCCTCCCCGTACACCTGGGTGACGAAGTGATGGACGAGATCGCCCGGCCCCAGATCCTCCGCCTTCTCGACCACCCACCCGCGCTGGCCCCGGACGCGCCCGTCCCGGACGTGGAACACCTGGACCGATGCTTCCAGCTGGTCCTCGGCGAAGGCGACGACATCCGCGTCCGTCCCATCGCCGAGCACGACCGCCTGCCGCTCCATCGCCCTCCGGAGGGCGGCCAGATCGTCCCGGAGCCGGGCGGCCCGCTCGAACTCCAGGGCCTCGGACGCCGCCAGCATCTCGCGTTCAAGCCGTTTGACCATCGCGTCCGTCCGCCCGGCCATGAACTCGCAGAACCCGAGGACGATCGCGCGATGGTCGGCCGCGCTGATCCGCCCGACGCACGGGGCGGAGCACTTGCCGATGTCCCCCAGCAGGCACGGCCGGCCGATCTGCGCGGCCCTCCGGAACACCCCCGGCTTGCAGGTCCGCGCCGGGAACACCCGCAGCAGCAGATCCAGGGTCTCCCGGATCGCCCAGGCATGGCCATAGGGCCCGAAGTACCGCACGCCCTTACGCTTGGCGCCCCGCATGACCTGGAGCCGCGGGTACTCCTCCCCCAGCGTCACCGCGAGATACGGGTAGCTCTTGTCATCGCGGTACCGGACGTTGAACCTCGGGTCATGCTCCTTGATCCAGGTGTACTCCAGCTGGAGCGCCTCGACCTCTGTGGCCACGGTGACCCAGTCGACGCTGACCGCCGTGGTCACCATCTGCTGGGTACGGGGATGCAGCGTCCACAGATCGGCGAAGTAGGAGCTCAGGCGCTGTCGCAGGCTCTTGGCCTTGCCGACATAGATGACCCGGCCATCGGCATCCCGGAACCGGTAGACCCCCGGCAACTCGGGGACCGTGCCAGGCTGCGGGCGGTAGGTCGAGGGATCGGCCACAGCCAGAAGCCTAGCCGGGGGGAGCGGCAACCCGCCTGCCAGCAGGCCGGCAGATCTGGGACTACGCTGCCCGCAAACTCTGGATCAGAGTGCTCGCAGTTCTGGGGTTAGACTGGCCGCAAACTACCGATTAGTGATCCCGCAGTGCTGGGGTTAGGCCAGCCGGGGATCACGGATCAGCAGGGATCTAGCACCGGGGGTGTCCGATGGCAGAACGTCGTCTCGTTGATCGACACCTCGGGCCAGTGGTTGAAGAGCTTTTCGGGGATCTGCGGGTCGTCATCGTCAACGGGCCAAGGCAGTCCGGCAAGCCGATGTGGGGAATCTGACACATTGGCGAGGGGTCTCGGTGTCGTCGATCCCAGTCCGCCAGGCGGATGGCGGTGGGCCGTGCCGCCGCCTCGCGACGACGTCTCTCGTTGGCCCGTTGGCCGTGTTCGTCTCCGGGCAGTCATGTCAGCCGATTGCCGGTAGGGCAGGGGACCGTCGGGAGGTTATGCGTACGGTTTCCACTGCGCCGCCTTGTCTTCGGTACGGAGCGTGTCGAAACGGTGTCTCCATTGTGGTCTCAGGCTTGGGTTGCTGCGGAGAACGGGGACGACGCTGGCCACGAGTTGGAGTTCGCGCAGCCGGCGCAGGACGGGAAAGCCGCTCCATCCGGTCACATCGTGACCGTATGCCTGGACGAAAAGCCGGTGGTTGCCGGATCCGCCGACGAACCGGACCTGGCCGACGGCGACCGGCGTGAGGTCCCACTCCCTCGGGCCGAACGCGCTGCCGTCGAAGTCGCACAGGACCGGGCCGTCGGGGCTGGGGATGAGGTTGGCGACGGTGGCGTCGCCGTGGATCACCCCTGGGGGCAGAACGTAGCGAAGCCCGGCGAGCGCCGCCTCTAGGTCGTCGCAGACGGTGAGCAGGAAGGTGAGATCCGGAGGCGGCAGATCTTCTGCGTCGGCCAGGCGGCTGCGGATCGGTGCGAGGGGGTCCCAGGCCGGCAGGCTGGGCGGGGCGTCGTCGACTGCGTGGAGCCGACGCAGGAGCCGGCCGAGGTCGGCGCCGGTGGCGGCCGGGCCGGTGGTTGCCACGGTCTGCCAAATGGTCACGATCTGGTCGTCGATCAGCAGGGGCTGCTGGATGCCGGGGTGTGGTCGGACCGCGGGTATGCCGTGTTTGGCCAGCCAGTGGGCCATGCAGAGGACCTTCGGTACTCGCTGGCGCATGGTGGTCGAGCCCGCGATGCGAAGGACGATGCCCGCCTGGGGTAGGCGGAAGACGGCGTTGTTGGTGAACTTGACCAATTCTGCGCCGGTCGGATCGGCGTCCAGGCGCTGGCTCGCGGTAGCCACGATCGCCGCAAGCCGGGCACGGGACATGCGCCCCTGCCGATAGTCGTGACCTGCCACCCCATTCATGTCATGGAAATCGATCTGATCCGGTGGGCCAACTCGCGGACGTCGGCGTGGTTGCGGTGCTTGTCGGCATGAGCCGCCAGCGGTGCGAGGCGGTCGACGATCCGGATCGAGCGGACTCGTTCGGCCAGGTCGATCGCCTGGTGCCCGATCGTTGTTGCGTAGTCGAGGTCGCCGTCGGCGAGGTGGACGGTCGCCAGAGCCGACAGTTCGAAGGCTCGGCTTCGCGCCTCGGAGTCCTGCCGGGCGGCAAGGCAGCCCTCGAAACCCCGGATGGCGACGGCTCGTTGGGCGGAGGTGGGTTCCGGCAGATGGGCGTAGGCCATGGCGGTCATCGCGCGCAGGTCGGCCTCGCCGAAGAACCGTATCCACGGCGGGGCCTCCGCCCGGTGGGCACCGGCGAATTCGTCTTCCGCGCGGCCGAGGAGTCGTGCGAGTTGGGCCGCCTCGCCGAGGATGGCGTACGCCCATGCCTGATTGGCACACAGCATGGCATCCGCCAGCTCACATCCGGATTCCTGAGCGGCGAGTTGTCCGAGTTGGAAGACTCTCACCGACTCGGTGGCCCAGCCTCGATGGAGATACAGCCGGCCGATGCAGTAGAGCACCTTGGCCACGAGCGAGGGCTCGTCGGCGAACCTGGCCTGTTCCAGCGAGCGGGCGAAGTGGAGCTTGGCCGAGTCGTACAGCCCGACGTCGAAGGAGGTCCAGCCCGCGAGACTGTGCAGGTCCGCCAGTGCGATATGGAGTCTTCGTCCGACCGTGTCGGAGCAGGACGCCCGCAGGAGTTGCCGCCCCCACCGAGCCTGGGCCACCACCGCGTCGCGGCACGAGCCGCCGCCGTGCTCGGAGTCGAGGGTCTTGAGACCTCGGGTAATGCTTTCGAGGCGGCTGACGTCGGCGTGGCCCACGCGCTCGGGGGCTGGGGCCAGTTCGTCGCCCAGCGGCCGAAGCCACGCCTCGGGATCGAGGACGGCAGCACCCACGGCGATCTGTGCGGCATGCGCCAGGAGCTGACGTGCGTCCTCACGCTCGTCGGCGATCGGACTCGGGGGCACCGAGGCAGCATCCGATCTCGCTCTCGGCCGTTCGTCCGCGGAGTACGGCTGTTCGATTGGCTGGGACCTGGGATCGGTGGGGTGCGCCAGGAGTTCCGCCAACTCCTCAACCGAGATCTTGAGCGCGTGGGCCAGGCGCGGCCGGTGCCACGGCTGTGGAGCGTTGTCCGAGCGTTCCCAGCGGACCACGGTCGTACGGTCAACGCCCACCGTCTCAGCCAGACCTTCCTGGCTGAGACCGACCGTCTTTCGGCGCTGGGCCAATCGATGTCGCCGAGCCATGGCGTCCTCCCCTCCCGTGTCTGGGGCTCGTGCGGCTCTATTGAGCCAGCTCACGATGCCCGATGCAACAGTTGTGCCCCCATCCTGCGTCGTTTCCGTAATGTCCTGGCCGCGCAGAGGCTGGTTGAGTCGCAGGCAGGCGCCGGGACGAGTGCTGGCTCTGGATCCTGAGACCTGCGGGGGACCTCCGCTCCCACGGGTGCGGGGCTTCAATCCCACTTGTCCCGGCTCCCCATCGGACACATTCGCGCGTGGCAAGGGAGCAACCAGCATGTCACCCAGGCGGAGGAACACCCACCAGGTGGCCCAGATTGGCCGTCGCGATCTGCGGCACACCGATGCTGGCCGGAGCGCTGCGATGAGACTCCTGACGATCGTGCCTTGCCGAAGCGCACCCCGGCAATGGCCGGTGCTTCCGCCGCTGCCGCAGACCGGGATCTGCCTGCATCCGGGCTGCGGGTGGTGTGCCACTGGTCCCGGGTGGGCCGTAGCCGCCCACGAGCACGCGCGGACCTGCTGCCATACCACGATCTGGCGGGCCGACGTGGGCACCGAGCCACCGGAGGTCGACTGCCATGGGGCCTGACCGACGCGGCGGACGGCCTCCCGGGGCTACGGCGGAGGCCGTGGTGGCTGCTGCGGATGGTGGGGCACACCGGCCGCAGCAGCCGGGCGGGTCCGCAGGACTGCGGCCGGGATCGTTGACCCTGGCCGGGGACCTGTTTCTGATCATGTTGGACGATGCCACCGGCCGGCTTCGGGTGCACGAGAAGGCCGCCGGCTACGCCCTGGCCGGGGTGCTGCTCATCGAGGCCTGGGCGACCGGGCACCTGGCCATCGGCGCGGGTCAGGTCCGGGTGGTCGGCCACCGGCCTCCCGAGGATCCGCTGGTCCACCGGATCCTGGGGTGGATCATGACTGAGCCTGAGCAGACGCATCTGGACGCCTGGGTGCGGTTCCTGGCCACCGTGGCCGTCGGGACGGTCGCCGACCAGGTGACCGCCGCCGGCTGGATCGTGCAGGAACGGCGGCGGTTCTCGGGCCGACGGGTGCTGTTCGCGCCCACCGACCGCAACGCGGTCTTCTGGCGGGCAGGCCGCCTGGCCCGACAGCTGCGCTGCGGCCCCACCTGGGCCGATGCGGTGTGCTGCGCGCTACTGGATGCGGTCGGGGCGGTCGCCCAGACGATCGGTGGCCTGGGGGATGCGGACACCCCGGCTCTGATCGAGGCCGCAGTGGGGTGGCTGCGGCAGTCGTATCCGGAGGTCGCCGCCGTGTGCGGCCAGGTCCAGGCCCTGTCGGCGCGGGCAGCGATCAGCCTGCGCTGAGGATCACCAGATCCTCCCACCGCCCCTTCGACACCCCTGCCCTTCATTCCCATCCCTTGATCCCCTGATGGAGGATGCTGTGCCCCCACGATCGTCGACCGTGTCCAACACACTGGCCAGGGACCGGCTCGGCGCCGGGTCGGTGGCCTCGTTCGCCCTGACCGCCGCAGCCCCAATCATGGTGGTCGGCGGGGTGGTAACCACCGGCTGGGCAGTCACCGGCACCGTCGCCGTCAGCATCGCCATGCTCGCGATGGCCGCGGTTTTGGCCGTCTGGTGCGTCGGGTATGTAACGATGGCCCGGCATGTAGCGAATTCCGGCTCGCTCTACACGTACGTGGCCCACGGGTTCGGGCCGGTGCCGGCCGTAGCCGCCGGGTTCGTGCAGCTGCTGTCCTACGGAATGATGCAGTGCGCCCTCTACGGCATCGGCGGCTACCAGGCCAACGTCATCCTCGGAGACCTGCTCGGCGTGCGTGCCCCCTGGTGGGCGTGGGCGCTGGGCGCCTGGCTGGTCGTGACGATCCTCGGTACCCAGGGGGTCGGGGTCAGCTCCAAGGTCCTCGCGGTCGCGGTCGTCGGCGAGCTGGTCGTCGTGACTCTCGTCGCCCTCGTCGATCTGGCCCACCCGGCCGGGGGCGTGGTCAGTCTCACCGCCCTGAACCCGGGTGAGTTGACCACCGGCACCCTGGGGGTGACCCTGGCCATCGCGGTCACCGCGTTCATCGGGGTGGAGGCTGCCCCGGTCTACTCAGAGGAAAGCAAAAAACCGAAAAGTACGATTTTGACCGCGACGTTCCTGGCGCTTGCCCTGATGACGATCGTCTACGTGGCGGGCTCTTGGGCCATGACGGTCACCGTCGGCCCCGACCACGTCGTCGAGACGGCGGCCAGGCTCGGCCCGGACATGCTCCTGGTACCCGCGGCGGCGCACTGGGGCGGCACCGTCCTCGTCAATGCTGGTCACCTGCTTCTCCTCAGCAGTATCGCCGCCGGCATGGTCGCTTACCACAACGCCTTCAGTCGCTGCGCGTTCGCCCTCGGCAGGGAGACCGTGCTGCCGGCATTCTTCGGCCGCACCAGCCCTCGCACCGGGGCGCCGATCGCCGCGTCCCTGGCCCAGAGTGCCTGCGGCCTACTGGTGATCGTCCTGGTCGCGGTGGCCGGTTGGAACCCGATGACCGCCCTGTTCTACATCGTGGGCACCACCGGGGCCCTCGGGGTGTTCGGGTTGATGGCTGCCGCCTCCGCAGCTGTGCTGGGGTTCTTCGCCCGCGACCGGCGCGGGGAGAGTCGCTGGAGTACCCGGATCCTGCCCGCGGCAGCGACCACGGCGATGCTTGGCTGCCTGTGGTTGATCTTCGACAACTACCCGACGTTGATCGGCGTCGCCCCGACTTCCCCGGCCCGGTGGGCGCCCCTGCTCTTCGCTGCCGCTGCGGCCCTGGGCTGCGGTCACGGCCTGCGGCTGCGCGCCAGGCGGCCGGAGGTCCTGCGTCGGGTCGGGCACGGCGCCAACGCCGCCCTCCTGGATGTCCCGCCTGCGACGGCGACGACGGGGGCGGCCCGGTGAACGCCTGTCACCATCCCGCCCACGGTATTCGCCCGGCCGTGCCCGGCGAGGCCGCAGCGGTGGCCGAGACGATCGCCTGCGCGTTCGAGCCCCTGGACATGACCGGCTGGCTGGTCCCCGACCGGGGCGACCGCGTCCGGATCATGACCGGATTCCTCCAGCTCACCGTCGAGCACGCCCTCGTGCATGGAACCGTCGACATCATCGGCGACCTGTTCGGCGTGGCGGTGTGGCTGCCGTCGCACGCCCCGGACATCGATGGCTACGACCGGCGGCTGGAGGAGGCCTGCGGCGTCTATGCCGACCGGTTCCGGGCCCTGGACACCGCGATGCATACCGCCCACCCCACCGGCCGGCCCCACGAGTACCTGCCGTTCATCGCGGTACGCCGCCAGGTGCAGACCCGTGGGCTGGGCAACGCCCTGCTCGACCACCACCACACCCTCCTCGACCTGCGGGGTGTGCCCTCCTACCTGGAGGCGGCCAGCCCCGACAGCGCCCGCCTGTACCGCCGCCACGGCTACGAGTCGATCAACAACGTCTTCGGGCCGGCCGGCAGCGACGCCCGGCTTCGTCCGATGTGGCGCGAACCCCGCCGCGAACCGTCCCCTGACGACCCGGCCCGGACGGCCGTAGCCCTTGCCAGCCCGGTCAGTACCCCACCCACCAGCCTGGATCTTGGAGTTGTTGATGCTGTATCGGGATCCCGCGATCCTTTTCGAGGCAACAGCGCACCACTATCTGGACGCCCGTCCCAGCCATCCCGGGCTGTTGCTGGATCAGGTCGCGGCGCTGAGCCCGGCGGGGACGATCCTGGATCTGGGCTGTGGTCCGGGGTCGGTCGCCCTGGCCCTGGCCGAGCGTGGTCGTGACGTGATCGGGGCCGACGCCAGTCCTGCCATGGTCGACGCCGCCCGGAGCGCCGCAGCCCGCCGGCAGCTGTTGGGCACGGTGTCGTGGCTGGTCGACGACGCCCACCGGCTGGCGAAGGTGCCCCCGGTGGCCGGAGCGGTCATCGCCGACGCGTTCCACTGGTTCGACCGCGCAGCGGTCCTGCGTCGGCTGGACGAGCTGGTCGTGCCCGGCGGGTTCGTCGCGGTCATCGTGTCGTTCACCGCCGGCACGCCGAAACCGTGGTGGTATCCGCTGGTCGACCGGGTCATCGACCGGCATCTCGGCCCGATGCGCCAGGCCGGCCCCGGAATCTTCTACCAGCAACCCGATCCGCGGGATCACGAGCGGGTGCTGCGCGACTCGGCGTTTGGCCGGATCACGGTGACGCGCACCGATCACCGGATCCGGCTGACGCTCGACCAGGTCATGGCCTGGCAGTACACCCAGGCCTACAGTTCCCCGGCCGTCCTCGGCGACCGGTTGCCTGCCTTCGGCCGTGACGTGCGGGCCCTGCTGACGGCCGCCGAGCCGTCCGGGGACTTCACCGCCGTCACCCAACCTGGATTGATCATTGCCTACCGTGAGGAGGACTGATGCGGATCACCGTTATCGGCTGCGGGCGCCTGGGAGCGCCGTACGCGGCCGGCATGGCCCGGCTGGGCCACCGGGTGCTCGGGGTCGACACCAACCCCGACATCATCGCCCTGCTGACGGCCGGACGGGCTCCGTTCGCCGAGCCCGGCCTGGCCGAGGCGATCGGCGAGGGGGCCCAGACCGGACGGCTGACCTTCACCGATTCCTACCAGCAGGCCGCCGCCCACGCCGAGGTGCACATCCTGGCCGTCCCCACCCCGCAGTCGTCGGGATCCTGGGATCACGACCTGACCGACGTGTTCACGGCCGCCGAGGCACTGGCGGCAGCCCTGGACCGGGACGCGCTGCTGGTGGTGAAGTCCTCGGTCCCGGCCGGAACCTGTGACCGGCTGGCCGCCCGCCTGGTCGAGGGGGTGCGTCCGGGCGTCCACGTCGAGATCGCCGCCTCTCCGGACTTCCTGCGGGAGGGCTGCTCGATCGCCGACGTGTGCCGCCCCAGCCGCATCGTGCTGGGAGTCCAGGAGTCGGGGCGGGCTGAGGAGGTCCTGCGGAGGCTGTGGGCACCGTGCCTTCAGGCAGGGGTGCCCCTGGTGGTGACGGACCTGCGCACGGCGGAGACCTGCAAGCTCGCCGCGAACGTGTGCCTGGCAACCAGGATCTCCCTGGTCAACGCGCTGGCGGAGTTCGCGCATGCCGCTGGGATCGACACCGCCGGCCTGGTTCGGGTCCTCGGCCACGATCCCCGGATCGGGTCGGACTATCTGACGCCGGGGATCGGGTTCGGCGGTTCCTGCCTGAGCAAGGACCTGCGGGGCCTGGCCGCGCTGGCCACCAGCCACGGCGTACCCCGAGTCCGGCAGTTGCTCGCCGCAGTCGATCAGGTCAACCAGGGACGGCGGATCCGGGCCGCTGAACTGGCGGCGTCGGCCTGCGGCGGGGCCGTCGACGGCCAGCGGATCGGGGTGTGGGGCGCGTCGTTCAAGGCCGGGATCGACGACATCCGCGATTCCCCGGCCCTGGACGTCGCCGAACGGCTCCGGCGTGCCGGAGCCAGGGTGAGGGTCTACGACCCGCAGGCAGGCATCCATGCCCGACGCGAGCACCCCGACCTGGCCTACGCCAGCAGCCCTCTGCACGCCGCGTCCGGCGCACGGGTGCTGATGCACCTGACCGACTGGCCCCAGTTCCGCCAGATCGACCCGCACGCCCTGAAGCCTGCCGAGCACCCGACGCTCGTCGACTGCCGCCCCGGCCTGGACCATGACCGGTGGCGGGCCTCCGGCTGGACCGTCACCACCCTGTAGCCGTCACATCAACCCGTGAGGACAGCTCTGTGAAGATCACCGTGATCGGATGCGGTCACCTCGGCGCCACCCATGCCGCCGGGATGGCCGACATCGGCCACGACGTCATCGGCGTTGACATCGACCGGGCGAAGGTCGACGTCCTCACCACCGGCCGGGCCTGGTTCCACGAGCCAGAACTCGACAACCTCCTGGCACGCACCCTCACCAGCGGCAGGCTGCGGTTCACCACCGACCTCAAAGAGGCGGCCGTCCACGGCCGGGTGCACTTCCTCGCGGTGGGCACCCCAGGCCAGGACGATGGGCACTACGACCTGAGCCAGCTCACCGACACCGCCCGTGCGCTGGCCCCGTACCTGTTCGAACCCTGCCTGATCGTCGGGAAGTCCACAGTGAGCCCTGGAACGGCCAAGGAGTTGGAGCACCTCATCCGGTCCCTCGCGCCAGCCGGGGACGGGGTGGAGGTCGCCTGGAATCCGGAGTTCCTCCGGGAGGGCAACGCGGTCACCGACACCCTCACCCCCGACCGGATCGTCCTCGGCGTGGCCAGCCCGAGCGCCGAGCGGACGCTTCGCGCCCTCTACGCGCCGATCACCCGCGGCCACGGCTGCCCGGTCGTGGTCACCGACCGGGCCACCGCCGAGATGGTCAAGACCACCGCCAACGCCTACCTGGCCACCCGGATCTCGTTCATCAACGCCGTCGCCCGGATGTGCCAGGCCGTCGGCGCGAACGTCGCAGACCTCGCCGAGGCCATCGGGCACGACGCCCGCATCGGCCATCAGTACCTCGCCCCGGGCCTCGGCTTCGGCGGCGGCTGCCTGCCCAAGGACCTGCGCGCGTTCGCCCAGCAGGCCAGGGCTGCCGAGGTATCCCCGGCTGTCGACCTGCTCGCCAGCGTCCACGACCTCAACCTCCACATGCGCCAGCAGGCCATGGCGATGGCAGCCCGCGCGCTGCCGGGCGGACTGCCCGGACGCCGGATCGCGGTCTGGGGCGCGGCCTTCAAACCCGGGACCGACGACCTCCGCGACTCGCCAGCCATCGCCCTCACCCGCGACCTGCACACGGCCGGCGCACAGGTCACGGTGTACGACCCGCAGGCCCACACCGAGGCCCAGCGGGCCCTGCCCGAGGTCAGCCACGCGACCACCGCCCTGGAGGCGGCGACCGGGGCGGAGCTGATCGTCGTCGCCACCGGGTGGCCCGAATTCGGGGTCATCGAACCCGACGAGGTCGCCGAGCACGTCGTCCAGCGGATCATCCTTGACGCTCGGGGTGTCATCCCCGACGCCCAGTGGCGCGACGCCGGCTGGAGCGTCCTGCGCCTGGGCTGACCGCGACCGTCGGGGCGCGCATCCCGGGCGGACGCCGCGTTGCGGGCGTCGCGTCGCGGGTGCGGTATCGCCGGTCACACGACAGGCTGGCCCACCCGCGACGCGCCCACCGCACCCGCCTCGAACCGGACCATGGCGAACGTCTGACAGACCGGCTGACGACCGTCATACCGGAACCGAACCAGCGCTACGGTGTTCACCATGATCGTGCCGGCGGGCAGGTCCCGGCGAGCGGCCACCCAGTCGACCACCCCGGCGGGATCGGCGATCGGGCCGGTGAAGTGCACCAGCGTGGCATACCAGATCGTCCGGTCGAAGTCCTGCTCGAACCAGGCGTCGGCCCCCAACTCCTCACCCAGCCGCGCGGCGAACTCTCCAGCCGCCGAATCAATGGGATACGCGCACAACATCACCCCGGACGGGGTCAGCGTCAGCCCGCCCAGGCGCAGACTGATCGGACCGCAGGTCTTCGCGGCCCGTTCCAGGGCCTCCCCGCAGCGCCTGGACAGCGGATCACTGGCGGTCAGACCAACCCGGTGCACCTCGATCGCCCGGACGGTGAAGTGGACGGAATCGGGGTGCCCAGTCGGCCAGTGCTCCTGGCCGGCCACCGCCAGCGCCTGGCCGGTCAGCGCCGCCAGCCCGGCGGCGGTGTCCTGGTCCGGACGCAAGACCACCGACAGTCCCCACCGGCCGCCCTCCACCGGAGGCGAGTCGCGGTAGTGCGAACCGGAGAGCACCGCGCTACGACCCCGGTCGAAGAGCCGATCGAACGTGCGCCGGAACCCGGGCATCGCGGCGGCCAGATCCTCGTTGCGAGCCTCAGCGATCTTCACCCGACGAAGCGTAGCCGCCCCTGACCTCAGGTCGAGGCGACGAGCCGGGTCGCGCAGGCCGCGTCCCGGCATGACGCAAGGGATGACGCCAATCGTGCTCATGACCTGAAAGAACGCGCCAAGGAAGAGGGGAACAGCCATGAGCGGGGTAGTGCGCCGGTCCCGGATTCGCTGCCCTGAGGCAGGCCGCCCCAGGCGCCTCCGACGCGGGCCCCACACGCCTCCCCTGCCGTCACCTCAGATGCTGGCGCAGGAACTGGCCGGTGTGGCTGGCCTC
>JAFGOK010000448.1 GCA_016926535.1 Micromonosporaceae bacterium
AGCGGAGTTGCCCTCACGCAATGGTGGCCGACCGTCAAGATAATCATGATATCGCCTGCTTATTCCTGCGTGGACCGCCACTCTCGGTGATGGGCGCGCTGCAGCGGGGACTCCAACCTGTCGCTCTTCGACCTCGCTCTCATGCCGAGATGATCGCGTTCATTCATTGATGGCCATCTCGACAAATAGATGCCTTGGTACTGGTCACGGACGCGTTTTCCGCGGCTGGGGATGCGAATGTCGGTATGGGCATACATTTCGACGTGCGGAACTGTGTCGATTCGGCGTCGGTCGTGTGGGGCGCGGACGTGGATTCACTGATCCCGTATTCTTGTCCCTTCCGGATGATTCCGCCGTGGGGTTCGACTCGCAGCGATCCGTATCCCCTAGTCTGAATCCTTTCGTGTACCGCCATGGATGTGGCACATCCGGTGGTTGGATCTCCAACGGGCGAGGATGTCGATGGCACGGGTTGTTGTGGTTCATGGGATCAACAACACCTACAACGGTCCTCATCAGATGGCTGCAAGCTGGGTTCCGGCGTTACGGGACGGCCTGCAGCTGGCTGGGCATGACCGGCGGCTGGCAGCCGACGAGATCACCTGCGTGTCCTACGGTGACGTCTTCCGCACCTCTGGACGGTTTCTCGGGGATGGCGATCTGCCCTGGTTGGAGGCCGAGGATGTCGAGGATGGGTACGAGCGGGAGCTCCTGGGTGCGTGGTGGCGGGCGGCGTCTGGGGTCGATCCGGGGGTGATCGCGCCGGATGCTCGAACGTTGGGCGCGTCGGCGATGGTGCAGTCGGCGTTGGCTGCGCTGTCGTGTTCGCGGTTTCTGGCCGGGGTCAGCGAACGGTTGTTGATCTTCTGGTTGAAGCAGGTGCACCGCTACTTCACCGATGATGATCTTCGGGGAGAGGTTCAGGGCCGGCTCGTAGCCGGGATCGGTGCGGACACTCGGGTGGTGGTGGCCCACTCGCTGGGGTCGGTGGTGGCCTACGAGGCGTTGTGCGCGCACCCGCGGTGGCCGGTCACGACCCTGGTGACCCTGGGTTCCCCGTTGGGGATCCGGAATCTGATCTTCGATCGGCTCCGCCCATCCCCGGTCCCAGACGGCGACACGTTGGTCGGGGTGTGGCCGGCTGGGCTGCGGCATTGGACGAACATCAACGATGCCGGGGACTTCGTGGCCCTGGTCGAGTGCCTGCGCACCCGGTTCGGCCCTCGGGTCGTGGATGTGGGCATCGACAACGGCGTCCGCGCCCACCAGGTGGAGCGGTACCTGTCGGCGGCCGAGACTGGCGCGGCGGTCGCCGCCGGCCTGGTCACTACCGATGGCTGAGCCGGCCCGGTGGTTGATCGCCACCGCCGCCACCGACTACCTTCCGGAATCCGGCTTCCGGGATCTGCAGCTGCCGGAGTTGGCCGGCGAGGTTGAGCGGATGGTCGACCTGTTCGGCCGGTTGGGCTACCGGCGGGTCCCCGGGTTCGGGCTAAACCTCGGCTTCCGGCAGTTCGGAGACCGGCTCGGGGAGTTCGTCACGCACCCGGACCGCCGTGAGGACGACCTGGTGGTGGTGTACTACACCGGTCATGGGGTCCTCGATCGGGGCGATCTGCTACTGCCGATGGCGGACACCACCGACCGCCTCGCCCAGACCGCGGTGTTCGCCGAGGACCTGGCCGGCCGGTGGTTGCGGGGCAGCCCGGTACGGCGGCTGCTCTACATCCTGGACACCTGCCACGCCGCAGCCGGCGGCACCACGATCACGGCGCAGCTGCAGGGGTTCGTCAACAACGTCAAGGCCTCCAACATCGAGGCGAGCGCGGCGGTCCTGGTCTCGGCCCGTGTCCGTGAGCAGGCCGAGCCGGGGGCGTTCACGCAGGCGTTCGTCGCCGCGGTGGACTGCCCGGCCACCGGGGGCCACGAACCGGATTTCCTGCCGTTGGACGAGCTGGTCGGTGTTGTCAACGACCGGACTCCAGGCCACCAGCACGCCCAGCTGGTCACCCTGGTCGAGGGGGTCTCGGAGTTCATCCCCAATCCTCGCGTGGACCACACTCTGCGGGATCTGGACCTTTGCGCCCAGCGCCGCCGCCGCGTGGAGACGATCGGACGGGCCACGTTCCGTGAGCACATCGCCCCCCGCGCGCATGGCCTGGACGCGCTCACCCCGGACACCGAGGACCGGTGGCTGTTCACCGGCCGCCATCATGCCCTGGCCACGATCAGCGGTTGGCTGCGTGATCCCACTTCGGGGTCGCTGGTGGTGATCGGCGGGCCCGGCTCGGGAAAGTCCGCGGTCCTGGCCAGAGTGCATCTGTTGGCCGACCCTCACCTGCGTCAACGCGTCCCGGACCTGGAGGCCCTGCCGCTTGCCACCCTGCCGCCCGACGCCGCTATCGCCGGGTTCGTTCACGCCCGGGGAAAGACCGCCGAGGAGGTCTTTGCCGAGATCCGCCTTGCTTGCGGCGTCCGCGACGAGTCGATCACCCGCCCCGGGCATCTCTTACAGGCCCTGCGCGGCCAGGGCGACCCGGTTGTGGTCGTGGTCGACGCCCTCGACGAAGCCATCGACGCCGCCGAACACCAGCCGTCCGCGGTCCAGGGCGAGTATCCGGTGGTTGAACAGGTCATGGCCCCGCTGATGGCAGCGGCCCACCGGACCCGGCTGCGGCTGCTGGTCGGCACCCGCCGTCACCTGCTACGCCCCCTGGACATCGTTGACGGCTGCGGGCAGGCGACTGGTCTGAGTACCCTCGTCGACCTCGATGAGGGTACGTTCACCAACCGCGGGGACCTGCGCGGGTACGCGATGCGGATCTTGGTCGACTTGGTGGAGAGCTCTCCGTACCGTCACCAGCCCCGCCGCTACCTTGCAGAGGTCGCTGACGCCTTGGCGCGGGCGGCCCAGACCAGCTACCTCGTTGCCCTGATCACCGCCCGGAGCCTTGCCCTGCGCCCCGAACCGGTGGCCGATCCAACCGATCCGGTCTGGCGGGCGAGCCTGCCCCGGTATGCCGACCAGGCCATGCGATCAGACCTCGACGACCGCCTCGGCGTCCACGCGGCCAAGGCCCGCGATCTGCTCATGCCCCTGGCCTACGCCCACGGCACCGGCCTGCCCTGGGCAGACATCTGGCCGATGCTCGCCACCCGCTTGACCATCAACGGTGCCCGGTACACCAGCAGCGACATCGACTGGCTCATCGACCACGCCGGCTTCTACATCCTCGAAGCTACCACCGAAGACCGGGGCCGTTCGGTCTACCGGCTCTACCACGAAGCCTTGGCCGAACACCTGCGCGGGACTCGGGCAGACCCCGCAGCAGACCAGGCCATAGTGGTCGAAGCGCTCACCAAGCAGGTCCCGCGCCGCGCTGACGGGCACCCCGACTGGTTTCGCGCCCACCCCTACACAAAGGCCAGTCTGGCTACCCACGCTGTTGGAACGCCATGCCTCGACGTGCTCGCCTGCGACCCCCGTTTCCTGCTGGCAGCCCGTCCAGCGCCGCTCCTGGCTGCGCTGCGGCATACAACAACCCGTGAAGCCCACGTTGCCGCCGACGCCTACCGGCGCGCTGAGCCACGGCTGCGCACGCACCCGGAACCGCACCGGCCCGCATACCTGCAGCTGACGGCGCGGTGCGGACGGGCACCCGCCCTCGCCGAGGCGATCGCCACCAGCGGCCTGCCCCTGGCCTGGACCACCGACTGGGCCTCCTGGCGGCTGCAGCCACCCCACCAGACATTCACCGGCCACACCCGCGGGGTGCGGTCGGTGGCGTTGGGGCGGGTCGAGGGCCGGGACGTGATCGTCTCTGGCGGCGACGACGCTACGGTGTGGGTGTGGGACGCGGCCACCGGCACCCCAGTCGGGGAGCCGTTCACCGGCCACACCGGCATGGTCTTGTCCGTGGCGCTTGGGAGGGTCGAAGGCCGCGACGTGATCGTTTCCGGCGGCCAGGAT
>JAFGOK010000449.1 GCA_016926535.1 Micromonosporaceae bacterium
CCGGCGGTGACCGTGGTTGGCTATGAGGCCGTGGGCCACCGCCACCTGGCCGCGATCTTGAACCGCAGTATGTCCAGGGACTAAGCCTCGATCCACCGCGTTACGCCGTGACGTTGGCGTGAGTTCCAAGAGAAATGCCTCCTGACCAGGGAAGATGCCGGTTACCACACCGAAATGCATCGCCTGACAGGAGGCACTCTCAGGATGGGCGCAGCTTCGCACACGCTGGACCGCGTTGAGGTCACGTTCGACGGCGATCGGATGGTCGCTGACGCGGGGCTGATTCTGCCCGCGACGCTGAGCCAGCACCTGGGTGTCGAGGCGCTGGTCGACGAGCTGGTCAGCGTCGGTCACCGTCCCGGCCGCAAGCTGCTCACCGTGGTCCACGCGCTGCTGGCCGGCGGCGACTGCATCGATGACGCCGACATCCTGCGCTCGGGCGCGACCAGTGAGGTCGTCGGTCATGAGGTGATGGCGCCGTCGACGATCGGCACGTGGCTGCGGTCGTTCACCTTCGGTCACGTCCGTCAGCTCGACGCGTTGACTGAGCGGCTGCTGACCGCGGCGTGGGCCGCGGGCGCGGGGCCGGGGGCGGCGCCACTGGTGATCGACGTCGACTCCACGATCTGCCAGACCCACGGCTACGCCAAGCAGGGCGCGACCTACGGCTACACCCGCCAGCGCGGCTACCACCCGCTGCTGGCCACACGGGCCGACACCGGCGAGATCCTGCACGCCCGGATGCGCAAAGGGTCGGCCAACAGCAGCCGCGGCGCGCAGCGGTTCGTGCGTGAGACGATCCGCCGGGTGCGCCGCGCCGGCGCCACCGGACCGATCGTGCTGCGGGCCGACTCGGCGTTTTGGTCGGCCAAGGTCATCACCGCGTGCCGGGATCACAACGTGCGCTTCTCCATCACCGTGCGTGCCACAAAGGCCGTCGTTGCAGCGATCGACGGCATCGACGAGACCGCCTGGGTCGACATCGACTACACCGATGGCGGCGTCGCCCAGGTCGCCGAGACGACGCTGGCGGGGCGTCGGCTGATCGTGCGGCGCACCCGGCTGGTCGGTGCGCAAGCGCAGCTGTGGCCCGACTGGCGTCACCACGCCTTCATCACCGACCTTGACGGCGACGCCGTCGCTGTCGACGCCGACCACCGCGCGCACGCAGTGGTCGAGCTCGCCATCCGCGACCTCAAGGCCGGCGCCGGGCTGACCCACTGCCCCTCGGGCAGGTTCAACGCCAACGCCGCCTGGCTGGTGCTGACCGCACTGGCGCACAACCTGCTGCGCTGGGTCGCTTCGCTCGGCTTGCGTCTCAGTGGACTGGTCGTTGCCAAGACGATCCGCCGCCGCTACCTATCGCTGCCGGGACGGATGACCCACAGCGGGCGGGTCGACACGCTGCACCTTCCGACACGCTGGCCATGGCGCGACGCGCTCCTCGCCGCGCTCGTACGGCTACGGGCGCTGCCGCCACCAGGCTGAGCCGCTGACCCGCCCCGTCCGCCACGACCCCATCAACAACGACTCCGGAACTGCAACCGGCCGCGAAGCGCTGCGACGCACACACCTCAACGCACGCTGCCCCGATCTACTACGCGCGAACGCGTCGACTAACTTCCGCCGCAACTGCAAAGTCACTCCCCGCCGCCGGAGATCGGTGGATCGAGGCTTAGTCCGCGATGCAGCCGGCCGAGAACGGCGGTTCTCGCGCGGTGTGTACCCGCCCGCCCCCACCCGCAACTCGGTAATGCGGTCGCGGGCGGCGGCAATGCGGTAATGCAGGCCCGGGGATCTGAGGGGGTTCATCAACCGGCTGCCCCCGGGGTTCTCGGAAACCCTGTGGACACCGGGACAGCGGCCCCGGCGAAAGATGCGACGATGCGGCCGTGCGCGAGTCGCGGATTGTCGACCTGCCAGACGACGTGACGTTCACGCTCGATGAAGTCGTCCTCCTCCGGTTCGTTGCTGATGCCGCTGTTGAGCGCACACCGGAGGGCAGCTCCGAGCACACCAGAGCCCGACGGGCGCAACGTCTCATCACCTCACCCCTGTGACCCGAGTTGGCGATGCACCCTGCGGCGCAGGCCCCAGGAACTGGGCCATCGCGCGTCGCACCACCGCCCTAGTAGATCGGCTGTACGCCAGAGCACCGCCGCTCGCCGCCGCCTGCAACGTGCACGCACGCATCGTGGCTTCGGCTCGCCGCCGTTGTGGCCCTGCAGGGACGGTTGCGCCCCGGCTGCAGTTGCGGAGGTGGCGGTCAGGTTTCGATGACGACCTTGCCCAGAGCGCGACCCTCACCGACGTATGCCAGCGCCTGCGGGACGCCGTCCAGGCCGAACCTGCGGTCGATGTGGATCTGGACATCCCCGGCGACGCACCGCTCGGCGAGGGGCTCGAAGTGCGCGGGGCCCTGCTTGACCACCAGCATCCCGATGCGGCGCCCGGTGAGCCGGCCAAGCAAGGCGCCGATCGTGACGATCCGCAGGAGGGTCGGCACCGGCCCACCCACGCAGCGGTACCGGCCGCCACGGGCCAGCGCCCGCCGATAGGTGAACACCGACCGGTACGCGACGAGGTCGAGGATGTGGTCGAACGGTCCGAGCTGCGTGAAGTCCGTGCGGCGGTGGTCGACCACCTCGTCGGCGCCCAGCGACCGCATGAACTCGAGCTTGCCCGCGTTGTCGACACCGGTCACGTGCGCCCCCGCACGCTTGGCGAGCTGGATCGCGAACGACCCGCTGCCGCCGCCTGACCCGTTGATGAGCATGCGCTGGCCTTCCCCCACGCCGGCGGTTCCCTGCAGGGCGATCGCCGCTGCTTGGGGAAGCGTCGAGGCCTCGGCGAAGGCCAACGCGGCGGGCTTGTGGGCAAGCACCGACTCGGGCGCCACCGCGTACTCGGCGAAGCCGCCCATCAGGCCGAGGTTGTCGCCGTAGACCTCGTCGCCCACGCGGAACCGGGTGACGCCCGGGCCGACCGCGTGCACGCGCCCCGCGATGTCCGAGCCGAGGGTCCGACGCGCCGGCCTGCGCACGCCCCCGATCCGCGCGTAGAGCGGGGTGCCCCGCAGGCACTCCCAGTCGGAGAGATTGACCGAGGTGGCAACGACCTCGACGAGCACCTGCTTTGGGCCCGGGGTCGGCATCCGGACCTGCTCGACGCGAAGCACGTCGGGCGGACCGTACCGGTCGTAGACCACCGCCTTCATCCGGTCGCCTCGCTCCTCAGTGAACGGTCGCGCCCGATTCTCGAGCGGAGTCTAGGAGTCGCTCGAGGCCGTCGAGGATGAGGTCGAGACCGAACTCGAACTCGTGTGTGTAGTCGTAGCCGGCCGCGAGGGCGGCGGCGGCGGCCTCGTTCAGGCGCGGGTAGGTCTCCGCCGGCACCCGTGGGAGGACGATCTCGGCCATCTCGACCAGCTCCTCCGGTGTGCCGAACGGCAGGCTCGCCTCCTGGATCGCGAACCCGTAGATGTAGCTGTCCAGGAGCCAGTACGCGTGGGTGGCGTTCTCGATCGAGAAGCCCGCTTCGCGCAGGCAGTCCAGCACCGCCTCGTGGTGGCGCAGACTCGTCGGCCCGTGCGTTGTCCGGAGCTCCATCAGCCCGGTCGCCCAGGGGTGGCGCGCGAGTGCCTCGCGCACCGAGGCCGCCCGCTGGCGCATGGCCGTGCGCCAGCCGGCATCGCTGGCGGGCAGGTCGATCTCGCTGAACACGACGTCGATCATCCCGTCCAGGAGGTCGTCCTTGTTCGCCACGTGGTTGTACAGGGACATCGCCTCGACCCCGAGTCGCTGGCCGAGCTTGCGCATGCTGAGCGCCTCGAGGCCGGCTTCGTCGGCGAGGGCGACGGCAGCCCGCACCACGCGCTCCCTGTTCAGGGCGGTCCGCGGCGTCGAGCTCGGTTCGGGTTGCGTCCCCACAGGGCCTCCGCTTGACAAGGCTTACGATGTATGTATAACATACGCTGTATGCTTACGACGTAAGTATACCGGCGCCGCGCTGCGGAACGCCAGCCATCGTGGTGGAACTCACCATCCCACCGAACCGAAGGAGCAACGACGTGAGAACCCAGAGAGCAGAACTCACCGCGCTGGAGGACCGGCAGATCCCGGTTCAGGCGAAGCTCGCAGCAGCATGGACCAG
>JAFGOK010000450.1 GCA_016926535.1 Micromonosporaceae bacterium
CTGGATTGTGGCAGTAGCCGCACGACCACGGGCAGCCCTGGCAGAACACCGTCGCGACGAGCCTGCCCGGCCAGTCGCAGGTGCCGGTGGCAGGCCGTCCCCGATCCCGACGACCGTGATCCAGCTGGCCAGCGATCCAGCGGCGAACACCACCAGTGCCGCGAGGACCAGTCGCTTGCGACCGTACCGGTCGCCGAGCATGCCGGCGGGCAGCATGAGTGCCGAAAGGACCAGCAGGTAGGCGTCGGCGAACCATTGCAGTTGGGCCGTTGTCGCCCCGAGCGCTCCGGCCAGGGTCGGCAGCGCGAGATTCAGCACAGTCACGTCGATCCCGATGACCAGGCTGCCGATGGTCAGCGCTCCGATGGTCCACCACCGCCGCTGGAACGCCTGGCCCGAAACGGTTGCCTCCATGTGATCACCCCTGTTCCGTGGGCGTCCCTATAATTGGCAGTCTGCGACAAGATGGCAGAGACTGTCAACATGGCGTTAGGTGACATTATGGCTGGCCGTGGCAGACTGGCATGAGGCACCGATATGGCATGGTGTGCCCAGATCGGTGCTAGCGTGGCTCTCACTGTCGGCGATCGGTGGCCGGAGGGCTGTGAGGTGGGACATGACCCTTGCTGACCAGGCGGTCGAGGCTGGAGCGGGCCGGCAGTCGATGGCTCGCGCTCGAAGGAGGATCAGAGCGAAGTGCCATGTGCAGGCCGAGGCGCTGCGTCTGTTCGCGGAGCGGGGGTATGCCCAGGTCACCGTTGACGAGATCGCCAGGGCCGCGGACATCTCTTCGCGGACCTTCTTCCGGTACTTCCCGTCGAAGGAGGACGTCGTGCTCTGGGATGAGTACGACGAGCCGTCCCTGCGGGAGGAGGTGTGGGGGCTTCCTCTGGCCGAGGATCCGCTTGAGCGGACCATTCTGATTCTTCGGAAGATCATTTATGACGAGTACCTCGCTGACCGGGACCTCCTTTTCGCGCGGATTTCGATCGCGCTGTCGACCCCCAGCGTCCGGGCGAGGTTCGTCGCCCAGCAGATCGCAGACGCCGAGCTGATGTTCTCCACGATCGCCGGCAGCTGGGGGATGCGGGCGGAGGACCTGGACGCGCGGGTGATGGCGGCCTCGCTCTACGCGGCGGTCATGGTCGCCGTCGAGCGCTGGCACAGCGGTGGGGGGCGAGATGATCTTGGTCGGCTGTTCGATGGGGCCGTCCGTGCGCTGGCCGAAGGTGCCTGGCGGCTTCAGCCGATCGGGTTGCGTTTGCCGTCTTCCCCTGGGTGAGTTGCCAATCGCTAATGGAATTCGTTTTCATTAAGGGGGTGCGGTGTGGTGCCGTGCCGTCGAGGGGATGGGATCCATGGCTGGGCAGGCAGGTCGAGGGTGGTCAACGGCGGCCAGGGTCGTCGCGGGGGCCGCGATCGCTTCCGCGATCGCGGTGAGCGGGGCCGCATGCGGCACCAACGAAGACACCTCCGGTGAGATCAGCGTCATCGCGACGACGACCATGCTCGGGGATGTCACCGGGGACATCATGGAGTGTGCCGGCGGGACGGCCCGGACCCTCATGCCGGTCGGCGCGGATCCGCATGATTTCGCACCTTCTTCTGCGGACCTCACCGCCATGGTCAAGGCCGATCTGGTCGTCACCAACGGGCTCGGCCTGGAGGAGGGGCTCGCAGACGCCCTGGCGAACGCTCAGCGGGACGGCGCGACCGTGCTGGAGGTCGCCCCGGCCGTTGATCCGATCCCGTTTGCCGCTGGCGAGGACGGGCACGAGCAGGAGCATGGCGAGGAGCATGCTCACGAGGCAGGGACCAGCGACCCGCACTTCTGGCACGACGCGCGACGGATGGCGAAGGCAGCGACGGTCATCGCTGCGGCCATAGGCCAGCAGTCGGCGGACCCGGAGCGCTTCGAGCGCTGCGGTGCCCAGGCCGCTGACGCCCTGAACACCGTGGATGCCCAGGTGCGCACGATCCTGGAGCCGGTGCGCCAGGAGCGGCGGGTGCTCATCACCGACCACCACGCGTTCGGCTACTTCGCCCAGGCGTACGGGTTCGAGGTCGCCGGGGTTGTCGTCCCTGGTGGATCGACCCTCGGGGCGCCGAGCTCCGCAGATCTCACGGCACTGGTCGACACGATCAAGCTCAAGCAGGTACCGGTCCTCTTCTCCAACACCGCGCTGTCGTCCGATCTGATCGAGACGGTCGCGCAGGAGGCGGGAACGCAGGTCACCGTCGTGCCGCTGTTCGTTGGCAGCCTCGGGGACAAGGACTCCGGCGCCCAGACCTACCAGGCTATGGTTACGACGAACGCGCAGCGGATCGCCGGGGCGCTCGCCGGCTGACGAGGGGCAACGCAATGGTCGAGTGGCTGACCGATCCGTTCCAGCTGGAGTTGCAGTGGCGCGCTCTCCTCGGCGGTATCCTGGCCGGGCTGATGTGCAGTGTCGTCGGGACGTGGCTGGTACTGCGGGGGATGAGCTTCTTCGGGGACGCGTTCGTGCACGGCGTCGTTCCGGGCATCGCGGCGGCCGTCGTCTTGGACGTCGAGCCGTTCATCGGGGCAGCGGTCGCGGCAGCGGTCATGGTGGCCGGGATCGAGCTGGTCAATCGCCAGACCGCGCTCAGGGAAGATACGGCCATCGGCCTGCTGTTCGTCGGAATGCTCGCGCTCGGGGTCGTGATCATCTCCAGCATCGATTCCTACACGGGAAGCCTGACCTCCATCCTGTTCGGGGACTCGCTCGGCGTGACGAAGGAGGACCTGATCGGCCAGGCGATCCTGGCCGCCATCATCGTCCTGGCCTCGACGACGCTGTACCGGCCGTTCCTGGCCATGGCCTTCGACCGGACCAAGGCCGAATTGCTGGGGATGCACCCTCGCAGGGCGCACGCCGCGCTGCTGGTGCTGGTCGCGGCCGCAGTCATCGGCAGCTACCGTTCGGTCGGGACGTTGCTCGTCTTTGGGCTGCTCGTGGGTCCTCCGGCGACGGCCGCGCTCGTCGCGCGCACCGTTCCCAGGATGATGGTGCTGGCGGCGCTGTGCTCCTCCTTCTCGGTCTGGATCGGCCTCGTCCTGAGCTACCACCTGGACACGGCCGGCTCTGCCACCATGGCACTGATCCCGATCGTGCTGTTCTTCGTGACCCTGGCGGTGACGCGGCTGCGCCTGGGCATCACCCTGCGCAGGGCGCGGCAGGCGAGGGATCAGACCACACCGGAGGCGGAGGCGGCGGTATGACGGCGGCGGACCATCTTGCCGAGGCCAGCGACCTCGTGTTGCGGTACGGCCGCCACGAGGCCCTCTCGGCTTCCTCCTTCACCCTGCCTGCCCGCGGGCTGACCGCCGTGATCGGCCCGAACGGCTCCGGGAAGTCCACGATCCTGCACGCGATCGCAGGGCTGATCCTCCCCGCCGCAGGGACCCTGACCGTGCTGGGAACACGGCCGGTCCAGGCACGGCGGAAGATCAGCTTTGTGCTCCAGTCGACCACCGCGCCGGTCGGCACTCCAATCACCGTTGCCGAGACGGTCGCCATGGCCAGGTACTCCTCCCGGGGCATCCTCGGGCGAATGCGTCCCGTCGACCGAGAGCGGGTCAGATGCGCGATGGAGCAGCTGGAGATCGTCGATCTCGCCCGCAGGCAGCTGACCGAGCTGTCCGGCGGGCAGCGGCAGCGGGTCTACGTCGCCCAGGGCATCGCCCAGTCCCATGAGGTCCTGCTGCTCGATGAACCCCTGACCGGGCTGGACCTCGTCTCGGCGCGAACGATTGACCGCATCATGCACGCGGAGCGGGACTGCGGCCGGTCGGTGGTACTGACCACGCATGATCTGGACGAGGCGTGGGCAGCGGACCACGTGGTGCTGATGAATGGCACAGTGGTGGCTGCGGGACCCCCTGACGAGGTTTTGACCAGAAAAAATCTTGAGACAGCGTACGGTCTCGGGGCACTCCATCAGCCACCTGACGGTGAGGGGCCCAGGGTGTTCATCGACGATCCGGCACACATCGTCGCCGATGGGTGCGGCTGCCCCTAGCGGC